>CAMVJR010000070.1 GCA_947167855.1 uncultured Bacteroidales bacterium | reverse complement strand
CCTTCATCACTTCCGCGTCCACGTCTCCCTTTTCGTCCAGGGCGCCGATGACAATACCGTCGGCCCCCAGTTCCAGCGCTGTCTCTATATCGGCCTCCATCTGCGCCACTTCTTCCGGGCTATAGCAGAAATCGCCTTCCCGCGGGCGGATGAGCGCGTGAATCTTCAAAAAGGGGTACAGGGCCCGTGCCGCCTCCAGCTCTTCCCAGAGCGGCGAAAGGCCGTCCAGATCCAGCCGGGAGCACAGCTCAATGCGCGGCGCGCCCCCCTTGACGGCGGCGTGCACGCTTTCCAGATTTCCGCAGCAAACTTCCAGGATCATTCCGCCGTCAGTTGCATTTTGATAAACTGCCGTTTGAGCTCGGGTCCGTAGGCGTAGGCACCCACGTCGATGCTGTCCAGCAGGTATAGGTCCTTGCCCTTGAAAAGGGTCCCCAGGGCCGATTCCCGGATTTCCTGGGCGCGGTCCATGGTCTCTTTGGGCACAATCAGGTGGCAGGGGATGACATAAGCGACGGGGTTGAGCGCTACGGCATGGGCCACCGCCCGCACGCCGGCCGGGTTGTCCACCAGCTCGGCCAGGTCGGAGTAGCTGTACAGCCGCGGTTCCAGCTCGTAGAGCTTTTTCCAGACGCTGATCTGGAAGGGAGAGCCAAAGAGCCGGAGGTCTTCCCAGGTAAGGAATTTGGCAAACTCCGTGAGCTCTTCGGTGGTGATTTTGCGCGTGCCGATGGAACCCACCTCTTCCGGAGGGAGGGCCGCCACTTCGGCGGCGATGTGGGGCAGATGACGGTAGTCGGCCGCGATGGATGCGACCTTCCCGTCTACCTCAGTCACGATCCAGTTCATACGATTTTTTACTTTTTTAGGTAAGGCGTTAATTGCTCCCAGGGGATGGTGGCGCTTACGATGCCCAGGGCATAGGGGCCCACCTCGTAGGGTTGGTACAGCCATTCAATGCCTTCTTCGTACAGGCCGAAGTTGCCGTTGGGTACCACCTCTTCCAGCTGGACCAGCTGCAGGAGCTCAGGGTCTTCCTTTTCCATGGTTTCCTTGATGGAGGCCCGGATGAGCTGGGCCACCGGTGCTTCGTAACCGGGGTTGAAAAGGTCTGCTTCGGCCACCTGCAGGCCGGTCTTGGCGTCAAAGACAATGTGGCTCAGAGTCTGGATGCCGTGGGCGCCTCCGCGGAAGGAGTAATAGCTCACCAGATAGTTTCTCCAGCCTTTGTAACGGGCCTGGAAGCTGCCGTTGAGGTGGTCTTCCCAGCTGCGGACGCCGCTTTCCAGCACCGCGTTCTCGTTCATGTACTCGTCTATGAGGTTTTCCCGGTAGCGGATGGCTACGTCTTCCAGGGAACCACCGCCGTCCTCCAGGTCAAAGGCCTGGGAGATGATGGCGCTGTTGAGGGCCTGACGGGCCTCCACCTTCATGCCGGTGACCACGTATTCGAGGTTCACGGAGAAGAAGAGGGAGTCGGGGGAACCTTCTTCCAGGGGGACCACCAGGTCGTCCATATAGGTTTCCGTGCGGACCATGTCGCAGGAAGCCAGCACCAGAAGGGCCGATAAAAGCAGGAGCGTTTTTTTCATAGCGGTTAGTCGTTATTGAGTTCGGCAATATCGATGGGGCGTTCCCGTTTGTCTCCGATGAGCCAGCGGGAGTACCAGTCGGCCATCTTCCAGAAGAAGTAGTCGTTCATGTCTCCGAAGCCATGGCGCTGGCCGGGGAGGATGACCAGTTCAAAGCGTTTGTTGGCTTTGATGAGGTCGTTTACCACGCGGATGGTGTTGGCCGGGTTCACGTTGTTGTCCTGGTCTCCGTGCACCAGCATCAGGTGGCCCTTGAGCCGGGAGGCAATCTCCTGGTTGGTCTTGATGCTGTAGACAAAGCTGGTGTCTCCCTTGGAGACCTTCTCCAGGATGCCGTGGTGCTGCTCGCTCCACCAGCGGTTGTAGATGCTGTTGTCGTGGTTGCCGGCGCAGGAGACGGCGGCCTTGAAGAAGTCGGGGTACTGGAGGATGGCTGCGGTGCTCATGAAGCCGCCGCCGGAATGGCCGTGGATACCCACCCGGTTGATGTCAATCCACTTGTACCGGGCGGCCAGCTGCTGGATGGCGTACTTCTGGTCTTCCAGGCCGTAGTCCCGCAGGTTGCCGTAACCGTAGTTGTGGTACCACTTGGAACGGTTGGGGTGGCCGCCGCGGTTGCCCACGCTGATCACGATCATGCCCAGCTGGGCCAGACGGTCGGTGCGGAGGTTGAAGCGCCAGGAGATGTCGTTGGCCTCTACCTGCGGCCCGGGGTACACATAGTCTGCTATGGGATAAACCTTGGTGGAGTCAAAGTCAAAGGGCTTGTGCAGCTCTCCCCAGAGGTCCGTGATGCCATCGGCTGCCTTTACCTTGAAGCGCTCCGGGAACTTGTAGCCGGCGGCAAAGAGGCGGGAGAAGTCGGCCTCTTCCAGGGCGGTGCGCTTGCCGGTGGCGGTATTGACCAGCATCACGGCGGGCTTGTAGTCTACGCGGGAATAGTTGGCCACAATGTATTTGCCGTCGTCGGAGGCGGTGGCCAGCACGTCCATGTCGTCCATGTCCAGCTGCACCAGGGAGCCGCCGCCAAAGGGCACGCGGAAGTTGTGCATCTGGTAGGGGTTCTCTTCCGGATTCACGCCGCAGGCGCTTACTACCAGGTAGCCGGGGCCTACGGCCAGCACGTCCTCAACGTGGTAGGAGCCCTCGGTGAGGTTCTTCTTGAGGGTGCCGTCGGGTCCGTAGAGGTAGAGGTTGGCCCAGCCGTTGCGCTCGCTCCACCAGACAAAGTCTCCGCTGGGGAGGAACTTGGGCTCGCGCACTTCCACGTAGGTGTTCATGCGTTCGGAGACGATGGTCTTGGTGCTGTCTGCGGCCAGGTCCACGCGGCAGAGGTCGTAGCGCTTGAGGTCACGGCTCTGGCGCATGAGGTAGAAACTCTGGTTGTCTCCCTTCCAGACGGAACTGCGGTAGTCTTTGTAGCGGTCGGCCACTTTGGCATCGGCCCCCAGGATGTCTCCGTCCTGGTCCTTGAAGGCATTCCAGGCCACTTTCTTTACGTTACCCTGGAGGTCCAGGATGCACAGCTCTCCCTTGGGACCGGGCTCTCCGGGCATCTGGTAGTGGTAGGTCTCCAGCTCCGGACGGGGCTTGGCGATGGAGTTGATCACCCACAGTTCCTTTACCTTGCTCATGTCCCAGCGGATGAGGGCGAAGTGCTTGCCGTCGGGGGCCCAGCTCAGGCGGGCGAAGCGGCGGGCGGTGGTATCGGCCTCGGTGTCTCCGCTGTAGTTGTCACTGAGCCAGGAGTGGTCCTTGGTGCCGTCCGTGGTGAGGGCGTGCTCTACCAGGGTGCTGTCCTTGGCGTCTTTGGCGGCCTTCTTGAGGTTCTCCTTGTCCATCATCCACAGATTGTGGTTCTTGATGTACAGGCCCACGCTGCCGTCCGGGCTCACATTGGCCCAGGAAGGGTATTCGCGCTTGTGCTCCTCCGTGTCGTAGGTGAGCTTGCCGGAGGCGATGTCATAATAGAAACGGTACTCCACAAACTTGCCCGTGGAATTGCCGGCGCTGTCCCGTTTTTCCGTCTTGGACTTCATGTCCCACTGGAAGGTCTTGTCGTCCTTGAGTTCCAGGCGCAGGGGCAGATGCTGGGCGTCGTAGGGGTCACGGGTGATTTCCGTGATCTGGCGGGCCAGCTTGGCCAGGTCAAAGACCTCGGTCTTGGTGCCGGCGGCCGGGTCCACAATGTAATACTGTGTGCCCTGGGCCGTTTTCCAGCTGTACCAGAACTTGTCCGAGTCCCGGAACCAGTTGGGGGTGATGCGGGTAGAGTACACGAGGTTTTGGATGCTCTTGGGAGAGAAGCGGGCAGCCTGTTCGTAGTTGGCTTTCTGGGCCGATGCTACCAGGCTCAGGGTCAGAGCAAGGAGGGAGAGGAGTCGTTTCATTTTTGTTCTATTGATGTAATAAGGCGAAGATACGAAAAAAAACGTTAAATTCGCGTACTTATGAAATATAAACAGACCACATCCTTCCTTTGCGCCCTGGCCCTTTCGGTGGCCGCCCTGGCGCAGCCTTCCGGCCGACAGTGCTGGAACAAGAACTGGACCTTCACCAAAGATGGGGAAACCCGTACGCTGGACCTCCCGCACGACTGGGGCGTGGAGCAGCCTTTTGTCCAGACCAACCCCGGAGAAACCGGCAAGCTGGCCTGGTGGGGACAGGCCACCTATTCCAAGGCTCTGCATGTATCGGCCGATGATTTATCCAGGGACCTCCGCCTGGAGGTGGACGGCGCCTTCTCCAACGCCAAAGTATACGTCAACGGCGCCCAGGCCGGCGGCTGGCCTTACGGCTACGCCTCCTGGGCCGTGGAGCTGAATCCCTGGCTCAAAGTAGGGGAGAACCTCATCGAGATCAAGCTGGACAACAAGATAGAAAGCTCCCGCTGGTATCCCGGCGGCGGCCTTTACCGCAACGTCTGGCTCACCCGTACGGCCCGCACCTCCGTGGCCCATTGGGGCACCTATGTGAAGGCCGATATCCGGGGAACGGTGACCATTGACATCACCCTCAAGACGGACAAGCCCGTGCAGGCCAAGGTGACCACCTGCATCCTGGGGACATCGGCCCAGGCGGTGACGGAAGGGCCCGTCTATGACGGCCGCGTGCTCACCCAGACCCTGGAGGTGGATAGCCCCCGCCTCTGGTACACGGACCGTCCGGCCCTGTACGTGGCCCGCACCACCGTGGAAACGGAGAATGGCGTGGACGTGTATGACACTTCCTTCGGCTTCCGCGATGCCGAGTGGAGGGCCGACGGCTTCTATCTCAACGGCTGGAAGACCTTCCTCAAAGGCGTCTGCCTGCACCACGATGCCGGTGCGCTGGGCGCCGTTTGGAACGAGGACGCCTGGGTACGCCGCCTGCAGATGCTCAAGGAGATGGGCTGCAACGCCATCCGTACCAGCCACAATCCGCCGGCACCGGAACTCCTGGACCTGTGCGACCGCATGGGCTTTGTGGTGCTGGACGAGCTCACGGACACCTGGACCTGGCCCAAGAAAGACAACGGCTATGCTACGCTGTTTGACGAGTGGGCCCAGAAGGACCTGGTGGCCATGATCCACCGGGACCGCAACCATCCTTCCGTGATTGCCTGGAGCATAGGCAACGAGTGTGGGGAGCAGGGAGATGCCTCCCGCTGGTGGATTCCCCAGATGCTGACGGATATCTGCCACCGCGAGGATCCTACCCGTCCCACCACGGCGGGTAACGACAATCCCGGCGCAGCCTTTACGGGCTATGCCTCCACCCTGGACGTGTACGGCTTCAATTACAAGCCGCACCTGTATGCCCAGTTCCGCGAAACGCATCCCGGTCAGCCCGTCTATGGCTCTGAAACTGCTTCCTGCATCTCCACGCGCGGATACTACCGCTTCCCGGTAGAGCAGGACAAGGGCAAGGGCTGGGACATGGAAGCCCCGTTCCAGGTGAGTTCCTATGATCTGTATGCTCCCGGCTGGGCCTCCAAGCCGGATTACGAGTGGCAGTACGAGGACCAGGTGCCCGAGTGTGCCGGCGAGTTTGTCTGGACTGGCTACGATTACCTGGGAGAACCTACTCCGTTCAATATGGACCCGTCTGTCCTCACCAATTTCCATACGGAGGAGGAACGGGAGGCCTTCAAGAAGATGGTGGCCGGCTGGGGCCAGACCATTGCAGACGTTCCGCTGCCGTCGCGCAGCTCCTATTTCGGCATCATCGATCTGGCGGGTTTCCCCAAGGACCGCTTCTGGCTGTACCAGAGCCGCTGGCGTCCCCAGCTTCCCGTGGCGCACATCCTGCCGCACTGGACCTGGCCCGGCCGCGAAGGACAGGTGACCCCGGTGCACGTCTATACCAACGGAGACGAGGCCGAACTCTTCCTCAATGGGAAATCCCTGGGCCGAAAAGCCAAGGACGGATACCGCATTGTCTGGGACGATGTGGTGTACCGTCCCGGCACCCTGGACGTGGTTTGCTACAAGGACGGACAGCTCTGGGCCCGCGACCGCGTGTGCACGGCCGGGAAGGCCTCGATGCTGTCGGCCTCCATCGATTTCGAGGGAGAGGAGCTGGTCTATGTGACCATTGACGTGCTGGACAAGACCGGCAATATCGTGCCCGATGCAGACCCCCTGCTCTCCTTCGGCCTGCAGGGTCCTGCGGAGATCATTGGCACCGATGCCGGCGACCCTACCTCCCATGTTCCCTTCTACAGCAAGGAACTTCCGGCTTTCCACGGCAAGGCATCAGCCATTGTCCGTCGCACCGGCGAAGGCCCCGTAACGCTTACCTGCACGTCCAAAGGCCTTAAAACCGCCCGCATCACGTTCTGACAGGCCAGATTAGCCTGTGGAAAACTTTGTTAATTAAAATATTTTGCTTATCTTTGCAGCCCATTTTGCGGAAACATAAGAGCCGTAAAATGGGTTGTAACTATAATTTATTTATTAACAAACATTTATGCCTACAATTCAACAACTTGTCCGTAAAGGACGCGAGCAGCTTGAAGTAAAGAGCAAGTCTCGTGCGTTGGATGCATGCCCTCAGAAGCGTGGCGTATGTCTGCGTGTTTACACCACTACGCCTAAGAAGCCGAACTCCGCTATGCGTAAAGTAGCCCGTGTCCGTCTTTCCAACGCCAAAGAGGTCAATGCCTACATCCCGGGCGAAGGTCACAACCTCCAGGAGCACAGCATCGTGCTGGTCCGCGGCGGTCGTGTAAAGGACCTTCCGGGTGTTCGTTACCACATCCTTAGAGGAGCTTTGGATACCGCCGGCGTGGATGGACGTACCCAGTCCCGTTCACTCTATGGCGCAAAACGTCCTAAGAAATCTAAGAAGTAATTTTTTATCACCTTTAATTCTTTTTCAAAATGAGAAAAGCGAAGCCTAAAAAGAGGATTCTACTTCCTGATCCTAAGTTTCACGATGTGGAAGTTACCCGTTTCGTGAACAATCTTATGCTGCAGGGAAAGAAGAGTATCGCGTATTCTATCTTTTATGATGCCATTGACATGGTTGGCGAGAAGATGAAAGATTCTGACCAGGCTCCTCTCGATATTTGGAAGAAGGCCCTCGAAAACGTGACCCCTCAGATTGAGGTAAAGTCCCGTCGTATCGGTGGTGCAAACTTCCAGGTGCCGACCGAGTTGCGTCCGGAGCGTAAAGTTTCCGTGGCTATGAAGAACCTGATTCAGTTCGCCCGCAAGCGTTCCGGTCACTCGATGGCAGAAAAGCTGTGCGCCGAAATCGTTGCTGCATTCAACAACGAAGGTGGTGCATTCAAGCGCAAAGAAGATATGCATAGAATGGCCGAGGCTAACAAGGCCTTTGCACACTTCCGTTTCTAATCTGCATGCTAAATGGCAAAGAGAGATCTTAAATTCACACGCAACATCGGCATCATGGCCCATATTGATGCCGGCAAGACCACTACGTCCGAGCGCATCCTCTACTATACCGGTAAGACCCATAAGATTGGCGAGGTACACGAAGGAGCTGCCACTATGGACTGGATGGTCCAGGAGCAGGAGCGCGGTATCACCATCACTTCTGCTGCTACCACCGCATTTTGGCACTACAACGGAGACACCTATCAGATCAACCTTATCGACACTCCCGGCCACGTAGACTTCACCGTTGAGGTGGAGCGCAGCCTGCGCGTACTGGACGGTACCGTGGCCACTTTCTGCGCTGTGGGTCGCGTACAGCCTCAGTCCGAGACTGTATGGCGTCAGGCAGACAAGTATGGCGTGCCTAAGATCGCGTATGTGAACAAAATGGACCGAATTGGTGCAGACTTCCTCGCCTGCGTTGAGGAAATCAAGACCAAGCTCGGTGCCACCGCCGTTCCCATCTGTCTCCCGATTGGTGCCGAAGACAAGTTTGACGGTATCATCGACCTCATCGACATGAAGGCCATCTTCTACGATGGCAACTCCGACGCTCTCGTGAATTACACCGAAGGCGAAATTCCCGAGAAACTCAAGGGCGAAGCCGCCCGCTGGAGAGACATCCTGCTGGAGACCGCCGCCGAGTGCGATGAGAACCTGATGGAGAAGTATTTCGAGGATCCCGACTCCCTCACCAAGGAGGAAATCATCGCCGCCATCCGCAAGGGCACCATTGCCATGCAAATTGTCCCTGCCTGCTGCGGTTCTTCCTTCAAGAACAAGGGCGTACAGTTCCTCCTGGATGCCGTGATGCGGTATCTGCCTTCTCCGCTGGACAAGGGAGCCGTGAAGGGAACCAACCCCCGCACCGGTGAGGAAATCACCCGTAAGCCCTCCGCCGACGATCCGTTCTGCGCCCTGGTGTTCAAGATCGCCACAGATCCTTTCGTGGGTCGTCTGGCCTTCCTCCGCGCATACTCCGGCAGGCTGGAAGCAGGTTCTTACGTGTACAACACCCGCACCGGCAAGAAGGAGCGCGTAGCCCGTCTGTATCAGATGCACTCCAACCACCAGAACCCCATCGAGTTCGTGGAGGCCGGTGACATCTGCGCAGCCGTTGGTTTCAAGGACCTCCGCACCGGTGATACCGTGTGCCTGGAAGAAAAGCCCATCACCCTGGAGACCATGGAATTCCCGGATCCGGTTATCGGCATCGCCGTAGAACCCAAGACCCAGAAAGACCTGGACAAGCTGGGTATCGCCCTGGCCAAGCTGGCCGAGGAAGATCCCACCTTCACCGTGAAGAGCGACCACGAAACCGGCCAGACCGTTATCAGCGGTATGGGTGAGCTCCATCTGGATATTATCGTTGACCGTCTCCGCCGCGAGTTTGGTGTAGACATCAACCAGGGTGCTCCGCAGGTCAACTACAAAGAGGCCATTACCACCAGCTTCCAGCTGCGTGAGGTCTTCAAGAAGCAGACCGGCGGCCGCGGTAAGTTCGCAGACATTATCGTTAACGTCTCTCCGGCCGACGAAGGCGTCACCGGTCTTCAGTTCATCAATTCGGTCAAGGGTGGTAACATCCCCAAGGAATTCATTCCTTGCATTGAAAAGGGCTTTACCTCCGCTATGGCCAATGGTGTTCTCGCCGGTTACGAGGTTCCTTCCCTCAAGGTGGAGGTCCTGGACGGCAGCTACCACCCGGTAGACTCCGACC
>CAMVJR010000069.1 GCA_947167855.1 uncultured Bacteroidales bacterium | reverse complement strand
GCCAGTTTGCCATCTTCTTCATCTTCAGCATGCTCCTGGGCGCTTCGCTCCAGATTACCAACGGTTATGCCAATACCTTCCTGGGCTCCTTCGCCTCGGATCCGTCCCTGGCCGATACTTTTGCCGTCAAGAACTCCAACGCCCTCATCGCCATCTCCCAGGCTTCCGAGACCCTGTGCATCCTGCTCATCCCCTTCTTCATGAAGAAATTCGGCATCAAGAAGGTGATGCTCATTTCCATGTTTGCCTGGGTGCTCCGCTTTGCCTTCTTCGGCATGGGTAATCCCGCTATGCCGGGCGTGCTGCTCTTTGTCCTTAGCTGCATCGTATACGGTATGGCCTTCGACTTCTTCAACATCTCCGGTTCCCTGTATGTGGAGCAGAATGCAGAGAGCAACATCCGCTCCAGCGCCCAGGGTCTGTTCATGATGATGACCAACGGCTTTGGCGCCACCATCGGCACCCTGGCCGCCGGCGCCGTGGTCGATGCCTGCGACGTGTTCAACACGCCCTCCAACTGGCCCCAGGCCTGGTACATCTTTGCCGGCTACGCCCTGGTAGTGGCCATCCTCTTCTGGATCCTCTTCAAAGATCCGCAGAAGAAGGCCTGATAGCGTTCTGTGGGCCCGCGCCCCCGTGAGATGGAAGTCTCACAAAATCAGCCACTTACAAAAATCCTCCTCCGCTTTTTACGGAGGAGGATTTTCATTTTTAGCTCATTATCAATCACTTCCGTCTCACGAACTCTTCCGGGGCGATGCTGGTGAGGCGCTTGATTTGGGACGGGGTCATCTCGAACTGGAGGTCGAAGAGGGTGAAGTAGCGCCGTCGCCCCAGGCAGTAATAAGAGGTTACAAAGCGGGGATCATAGCCCAACTGGGACAGGGTGGACAGTTCCACGCTCTTCACACCCATCCTGTACAGGCGGGACAGGATGGAGTGGTTGATATCCAGGGCCCGCAGCACGGCTCCCTCCAGCTCTTCCCTTAGCAGATAATGGTGGCGCTGGCAGTTGTGGAATTTGTTCTTGCAGTCTTTGGAGCAGAACTTCCGGTCGGGGCGGCCGGTGGGCGGCAGCTCTTTGCCGCACTGGATGCAGTGGGCCCGGATGTCCAAATATTTGAGGAGGTACGGCATGGAAACAAAGGTGAACAATTGAACCGGCAATTCCAAGCATCGTAAAAAACATTTCCCAAAAAATTTCTGTTTTGCTTTTACAACAAAAAACTTGCATCGTAAAAAAGATTCTTACGACGATCGATTTTTCTTGTGATACAACAAGCAAAACCCACAATCAGCATAAAAAACAGCAAAATCTGCAGTTGACGGGCCGATTCTGAATAGAAACGCGGCCATTCCACCCTTACTTTGCTTCCGGGGCTTGTGGCCAGAAAGGGCCACTTGCGGCCCAGGTTTAACGCTATAATAAAAGTAAGCTATGGAATTTTTGAACAAAATCGAGCTCAAGGGCGTGGTTGGACGCGCCGAAGTGAACAACATCAACAGCAGCCAGGTCTGCAATTTCTCGGTTGTCACGGAGTACAGTACCATTGACCGCGAGCGCAACTCCATCATTGAGACCACCTGGTTCAATGTATCGGCCTGGGCCGGACGCGAGAGCATCACCGACCTGTACAGCATCCAGAAGGGCGCATGGGTACACGTGATAGGACGCCTGCGCGCACGCAAGTACACCTCACAGACCGGCGAAGAGCGCACCACCATGGATGTAGTGGCCCATACCGTGAAGCTCCTCCAGAGGGAAGAGAACCAGATGCAACCCCAAAGAGACTAAACCTATGAACGCAGCATTCCATCGCTGCCTCCTGGCAGCCTTGCTCCTGCTTCCCGCCGCCTGCGCCCCTACCTCCCATCTGAGACAAATCCGGGAGGGACAGGTGACGGCGCAGTTATCGCTGAGCGAAGAACGGGAGCTTCCGACCCTGGATCTGGGGGCACCGGTCCAAAGAGATACCCTGGTGGTGGTAGATCCGGAAGGACGTGAGGTCATCATTATGAAAGCCGTCAAGGATGAGAACGGAGAAATGGTGGCCCACGAAACCTTGGACGCAGCCAGGGTCACCGCACGCTTCCGCAACGTGGCGGAACGGGGCGGCAGCGTAGACCTTCGCTTCCAGATCCTGGTGCCGGAAAAGATGCAGGACAGCGACTGGCAGCTGCGTTTTTACCCCGACTTGTTTGTCCTGGAGGACAGTATCCGCCTGGAGCCCGTCCTCATTACCGGCAGTGGATACCGGAAAGCCCAGTTGAAAGGATACGAACAGTACCGGCGCTTTCTGGAATCCATTGCGGCCGATTCGCTGCACTTTGTAGACCGCCGGCAGCTGGAGAACTTCCTCCATCGCAACATTCCCGCCATCTACCGGTTCCGCACCGACAGCAGTTTCGTCTCCGACAGCTGCTTCACATCGGCCTTTGGCGTTACGGAAAAGAAGGCCCTGGAGCACTATACCAACGAGCTGCGGGTCAAGCTGAACCGGCGCAAGGTGGAGAGGAAAGACGAAGTGTTCCGCCAATATGTCAAAGCTCCCATTGTTTCGGAGGGGCTTCGTCTGGACTCGGTGATTGTGCAGGTAGGCGGCGACATAGCCTACGAATATGTGCAAACCATCCAGGTCCGGCCCAGGATGCGCAAGGCATCCGTGGTGCTGGGCGGAGAGATTCTCCAGGACGGACAGGTAATCTACAGGGTTCCCCCCAGCGATCCCCTTACCTTCTACATCAGTTCCCTGAGCACGCTCACGGACAACCGCATCAAGTACAAGACCAAGGTCATTAGCCGGAGCGTCCAGGCCAACACGGCCTGCTACATTGAGTTTGAACAGGGAAAGACCGATATCCGGGAGAACCTGGGCAACAACCAGACAGAAATGGGCCGGATCAAGGAGAATCTGGTGAGCCTGGTGGAAGACAAGGTGTTTGACCTGGATTCCATCGTGATCACCGCCTCCTGCTCTCCGGAAGGCAGCTGGGAAACCAACCGGAAGCTCTCCGTGCAGCGCTCCCAGTCCGTTTCCAACCACTACCAGGCCTTCCTGAAACGAAGGGAGGACTCCCTCCGCAGGAGCCGCGGCGTGGTGCTCTCGCTGGACAACAGCTTCCAGGAAAAGGCCCGCACGCCCATCCGCTTCCTCCCCCACTACGATGCCGAGAACTGGACCATGCTGGACGCCCTGGTACAGAAGGACAGCACCCTCAGACAGGCCGATAAAGACCGATACGATGAATTCAGGGCCTTCCCCGACCCCGACGAAAGGGAGCGGAAGCTGCAGGGACTTTCCTGCTACCGCTACCTAAGGGAGAACCTGTATCCGCGCCTGAGGACTGTCCGTTTCGACTTCCATCTGCACCGCAAGGGAATGGTGAAGGACACGGTTCACACCACCGAGGTGGACAGCACGTATATGGCCGGCCTGGAGGCCCTGCGGGAAAGGGAGTACGAAAAGGCCCTGTCCCTGCTCAAAGACTACAAGGACTACAATACCGCCATCGCCTATGTATCGCTGGACTACAATGCATCGGCCATGGCCATCCTGAAAGAGCTGGATTCCACTCCGCAGGTACAGTACATGATGGCCCTGCTGTACGCCCGCAAGGGAGACGACCAGAATGCCGTCCAGTCGTACCTCAACGCCTGCCACGAAGACCGCTCCTACGTGTTCCGGGGAAACCTGGATCCGGAAATCAACGCGCTCATCCAGCGCTATGGACTTAACCAAGAAACCAACGACAACAGTTATTAATCAATCCCCTATTCATTATGAAAAAATGCATCCTTTCCTGGCTCGCAGTGGGAGCCCTCCTTTCCTGCCAGCAGATTTCGGCTCCCGAAGAGACTGTGCTCCAGCAGTCGGAAACACCCAGCGGAACCCTTATGGTCAATCTGGTTGTTCCAGATAGCCCGGACACCAAGACTCCGGGCGGTTCCACGGACGAAGAAAAAGTGAACACCCTGCAAATCTTTGTCTTCAAGAGCAACAGCGAATCCAATCCTACGCTGAACGTGAAGGAAACCGACAAATGGGTATCCGACGGAAGCACCACCCTCACGCTGAACACCTATGTGGGCAAAAAGAAAGTGTGGGCCCTGGTCAACGCTCCCCGTCAGTCTTTTGACAACGAGCAGGCGCTGATGACCCACTATTCCAGGCTGGAAGAGAATACCCCCACCCATCTGGTGATGGTGGGAGATGCCTCGGTGGACGTGAAGGAATACAATGCAGCCGCCTCAATGGGTTCCCCCACCGCGGCCAACATTACCGCTACCCGCCTGGGGGCCCGCATCTCCATCCGCAACATCAACCTGGATTTCACCAACACTTCGCTGGAAGGATGCTATCTGGATATCAAGGAAGTTTACATCCTCAATGCCGTCAACTCCGTCAGCCTGGGCGGAACAGCCCGAACCGTATCCGAGCTGGAGACTTCCAGCAACTGGTACAACCTGGAAGCCTGGAACGACGGCATTCCGGCCGCCGCCAAAGCCATCCTGGGAGACCGCGGAAACATGAACTTATCCATCGGCCCCTCCACGGGAACGCAAGACCTCAACCGCTTCTTCTACGTGTATCCCAACGTCTCCACCGCCTCCAATGACAATACCGAGGCCTCCCCTTCGGCCCGTCTGACCCGCCTGATCCTGCATGCGTACATCCGCGGAGCGGCCGGCCGTGGTGCCGGAGACAATGCCACCCATGCCGAAGAGTCCTATTACTGTTTCGATATCCCCAAATCGGCCGATGTAGCTTCTATCGAGAGTAATCACACCTACGACATCGAGAGCATTACCATCACCATGGCCGGCGGTTCATCCGACCAGCCCGACAAGCGCCCCAAGTACGGCAAGGTACAAGCGACCGTAACGGTGGGCCAGTGGGGCGGACATACCACGCTCACCTACGAACTTTAGTCATGAAACGCCTCATCACGCTGCTGGGGGCCGGGAGCCTCCTGCTATCCTGCCACAATCTGGTGCTGGAAAACCGGCAGAGCTGTCCCAGTCTGCTGCTATTTGACATTGAAAACGCCGCGTCCTTTGATGGGGTGAACCACGTCCATATTGCAGCCTACTCGGAGCCGGAGGAAGTGTTCCTGGAAGCCGACACCACCGTGGTCACGGACATCCAGGATCAGTCTTTCTACCTGAAAGTCAAGAAGTCGGACTCAGTGATGGGCTACGGTGTGATGGGGTATGAAGGGGCCCACCAGGAAGGCGATTTCTGCTGGGTGGTGGACCGGGGGAAAGACTACGTTCCCCTGTTCCGCTTTGCCTACGATAAGGTTCCGGCCCGGGAGGAGTCCGTCCTGATTCCGGTAGAATTTGTCAAGGACTTCACCCGGGTAACCCTTCGGTTTGTAAACTACGACGTATTTGAAAATGCCCACGGAAGCCTGCCCTTCCACCTCTGCATTTCCGGCAACACCGTGGGCATCGATGCCGCTACGGGCATTCCCGTCAAGGGCGATTTCCGCTTTGAACCCCAGGAAGAGGCCCAGGGCGTATTCCATTTCACCGTGCCCCGCCAGGCCGACCGGTCCCTTACCCTGGAGCTGTACGGCATCCCGGAACTGGGCCAGGAAGAAGGGCTGGTGGAGTCGTTCAACCTCTGGACCCTCTTCCGGCAACAGGAAGACTTTTCGTGGGAAGCCAAGAACCTTCCCGATATCAATCTGGAATTTGACTATACCCAGGTCCGGTTCCGTATTACGGTAGCGGCCTGGGAGAAAGGAGAACACCTGCAGTTTGACGTTTAAACCGCTTTCACCCATGAGACTCTCATTTTATTCCCTGGCCCTCCTAACCGGTCTCCTGGCCCTTTCCTGCAAACAGGAAGACGTCCGGGAGCCTTCCCTGAGCCCGTCACAGGAAGACTGCGTGGTGCACTTGACCCTGGAAAGGAAAACCGGCACCAAGAGCATCCTGCCGGCCGATATAGAAGACCGGCTGGACAACGCCTTTGTGCTCCTGACCAGCGAGGACGGCTATTCCCGTTACCAGTACTTTGACCTGTCGCAGAATCCCCAGGGGAAATCCGTAGAATGGAGGATGCCGGCGGGAAGGGACTACACCCTCTACGCAGTAGGCAATATGGGTAACATCCTGAGCCAGATTCCCCGGACGGAAACCGGCTTTGACATGACCGGATTCCGCTACGAGATTCCCCCTTACAACCAAATCACCGCCCTGCCCATGGCCGTCTGCCGCACGGTAAGTGCCCAGCAGGTGGCCGAAGGCTCCTACGTAGAGATACCCATCGCCCTGGAAAGGCTCATGGCGCAGGTGAAGATCCGCATTGACAAATCGGGCATCACCGGCGGCGACGCGGCGCACGTCCTTCAGTCGGCCTCCCTCCATCTGAGACAGGTGGCCCGGGGACTCTATCCCTTCCATGCCGGGGGCTCCAGAGCCCTTACGGACCAGGATGTATTTTCCGGAAGCACGGATTATTACGTTTTCACTACGGCCGAATCCTGGAACCTGGATTCCGGCGATATTACTCTTTACGTGCCCGAAAACTGCCAGGGACAGCTGCTCTCCGGCTCCGCCGTCCAGGCCGACAAGTCGGCCCGCAACGCCGCCATCGATGCCCTTCCGCAAAAGGGCCGGCTCACCTACATCGAATATGCATCGGCCAAAAACGGACAGGCCGACGGGGTGTCCGGCAGCCTGGTCTACCGCGGCTATCTGGGCTCCAACGAGACCAACGACTTCTCCATCGAGCGCAACCGCTGCTACACGGCCACCCTGGGGCTCACCTGGGACGGCTTCACCTGGAAGGCCGATGACTGGCGCATCGACCGGGGCGACGACTGGAACGACGGCCGGAGACTGGCTTTCCTGGATGCCGACGGGCAGCCCCTCCACTATCTGAAGATCCACAAAAAAGGCAGCGGAGAAGCCTATGCCTTTTTTGACATCACCGCCGGAAACGGGATTGAGGGCCGAAAAGACATAGCCTCCTACCCGTACGGCTGGTACCTCACCGGCAACGGCACCACCCTCGCGGGGCACGACGGCAGCAGCGACCGCTATACCGTGGCCGATGGCGTAACCGTCCAGTGCCTGGGAACGGCCACCGTGGGTGGAAAAACCGCCCTGCGGCTCCGGTTCTCGGCCTCATCGGCCGCCACCGTTACCACCGAGGATGCCGCCCTCCGGCATCGCTTCGGCCTCCATACCATGGACGGGGCCCTGCACAGCGAGGGCCTGGAGCTGGACATTGAAGACCTTCCCTTCGAGTTCAACTGGCAGGATAACGGCGAACCTCGTCATGTAGCCCAGAGAGGCCTTCTCCGCTGTACGGACCCGTATACGGGAAATCTCTCAACGGAAGGCGTCTTCCATATCAAGGAAGGTTACAACTACAAGATCCGCCTGGAAAATAACGGAGACGGCACCGCCACCGTATCGCTGGTGGATGCCTTTACCAGCCTCTCCGATGCCATCTACATCACCGACGCCGATGGGGACCGCCGCTGCAATGTGCCCATGGAAAGCCGCATGCCCTGGTTTGAATGCACCCCGCTCTCCCCTGCCACCAACTATGTGGACGCCCAGTCCACCATGCGGTTTACCTACTATGCCTCAGAAGCCGGCGGGGACAAGACCACCGACGTACTCCATGTATCTCCCACCCAGGGAACCGGGGCTTACCTCTACGCGCCCCTGGTGGAAGAACTCATGGCACCGGCCTGTACCAGCGAACACGGAAGGCTGGGTTACGACCGCTTCCTGGCCGCAGACGGGACGTTTACGCTCTACACCCACATCCATAACTACCAGGGAATCTCGGACCTCCTGGTACCCTATCAGAAGATGTTCTGGGCCGATAAGGCGCTGGTTTCCATGAGCGGCCATCCGGACCGGGGAACCGTGGAGTCCACTTTCCAGGCCTACAATCCCTGGTACTGGATTACCACGGTGGCACAGGGAGGCGTCATGAACGACTATACGCTGTACCACGAGCCCAAGGGCTGGTTTGGTCCCGGCGGCGTGGGCTGGGAGGCAACGCCCTCTCACGGTCCGGTGGAGCCGGCCAGTGCCACCTACTCCTCCACCATTGGCAATGCCGTGGTCCTCAACCAGAAGAACCTGCAGTTCAATGCGTCTTTCCAGGACGGCGGCGGCTACCTGGGCAGCAAAGTATGCACAAGCGACAACGGCCCGTACAACGTGAGTTACGACTACGAGTCGGAGACCACCTACAAGCTCTATATGCGGCTCACGGACCCTGCCAACTACGACTGGGAAACCATAGGAAACTATCTGTACTACGAGCAGGGCCATTATTTCACCGGTGGGCTATGGAGCAACCCGCTGTCTACGGATAAAGCCCGAAAACTGGAGGTGGACGACTGTTTTGACCAGTCCGGAAATGAGATTCCCCTGAGTGCCTGGTGCCAGAGCGAAGAAGATGCCTGGGAGCAGGCACCGGATGGTGTGAGCCTCTCCAACCCTACGAGCATCCGGGGCGTCACCTTCTTTGTAAAGACCCATTCCACCAGCCCCTCCTGGACCCTCCGTTACTCCATGGCCGGCCTCACGGAAGGCGACGTAATCTCCCACAATGCCGGCAAGATTGACGTGGTGCTACAGGTTATCAATCCCTACAATGCGGCCAGCCCGGCCCTGGACAAGAAAGTGGCCGAAGCCTACGTAAGGCTGCACCTATACGTATGGTCAGCGGCCTATGGACCGGAAGTCTACGCCCAGCCCTACGACGCCAACAAGCCGCACGGATGGAGTTACAGCGCCTACCCCTTTGCCTATACGGAAGGGAAGGCCATCTACGGGCTGGAAAGCGCCGGTTTTGGGAATTTCTTTAACAAGAGAGTACTCAAGGCCTCCTGGGAGACCTACACCTCCCTCAGTACAACCGAGCTGGTGGAGAGCACGTCCCAGGCGGCCTCGATGGGTGCCATCTCCCGGTCCATCCACACCCGGATTGGGATGGCCACCTGGCGGTTCCGCAACGACGACGCCTTTATGGACAGCCAGACGGAGGCCCAGCGAAAGACCGACCTCATCCACGCCCTCTCCAATGCCAATGCCCATGGCTGGTCCTTTACCTTCAAGACCCCTGGCGGGGCCGATGGCCTGACGGCCATTTTGGGCAAGAGCACCTATTATCGACAGGATGAGACCACCCTGTATTACGACCCTTCCGGAGTGCAAAACCTGTACACCTATGCTCAAGGCGGAGAAGCTTCTACCACTGACAAACTCTTTGTAATCCACGTAGGGAATTCAGATATGCTATACCCCTATTACTTTGATACGGCGAACGGCTTCCAGTAAGCCATCCGCCGTATCAAAA
>CAMVJR010000068.1 GCA_947167855.1 uncultured Bacteroidales bacterium | reverse complement strand
TCTTCATCGGCCACCAGCATCTTCGCTCCGGCGTCTTTCATCATGAATTCCAGGCGCTCCGGCGGGTAGGAAGGGTCCAGCGGGAGGTAGGCACACCCGGCTTTGAGGGCACCAAGCGGGGCCAGCATCATATATTCATTGCGGCCCAGCATGATGCCCACAACGCTCTTTGGGGGTACTGTGGACTCTATATAGGCAGCAAGGTTTTCCGTCAGCCGGTCTACTTCGGAATAGCTTAACTGGATATTTTCATAAACCACTGCGGGTTGATTGGGATGGGCTTTCACCTGCTGGCGAAACGCCTCCAGAACAGTGTTTAAAGAAGTCTGGCTCATTGTTTCAGTGTTTGATTATCACAAAATTAGAAAAATTTTCAAATATTTATCGTTTTGAGTTCTCAAAAACAAATGATAACTTTACCATTTGATATTGGATGTGAATGGCTTCATTAAAGAATAGCTGGTTGTCCCGTGTGGGCATTGTGGTCCTGGCGGCGGTCATGGTGGAGATCCTCTCCATCGTGCAGTACGAGCATGTCCAGAAGGCTTTGCTGGAAGAAACCGATCTTCGCAGCCGGGTGGTCATGAACTCCATGGCCGAGGAAATCCAGCATACCCTGGAGCGCGTAGAGATTACCATGAGGGAAAACCTCTGGGACATCAAGCGCAGCATGGCCCACCCGGACTCCGTTTTCAGAGCCGTGGTCCGTCTGATTGACGACGACCGCAACTTGGTTGGCGGCAGTTTGGCCTTCCGCCCCTATTTCTATCCCTCAAAAGGGCGTCTCTTCGAGCCTTATGCCAGCCTGCAGCCGGATGGCTCCATCAAGGTGGAGCAGATTGCCGGTCCGGATCATGACTATACCCTGAACGACGAGTTTATCTGGGTTATGGACAACCGTTGCACCAGTTGGACAGACCCTTACAAATACGGCCCGGATTCCCTGGCCTTTTCTACCTACCTGAGTCCTCTCTACGATGACCGTGGAGAAATTGAGGCGGTTTGCGGCTTGGATATCGATCTTTCCTGGCTGGGAGATACGCTGAATGCCCACCAGCCGTATCCTTCTTCCTTCGGCCTGCTTCTTACCCCGCAAGGGGAACTGGTGGCCGGTCCTTCTGCCAGCCGTACCCCCGCAGTAGAGGTTCAGCAGGTGGTGGACCTTCTCAACGGTGTGATATCAGCCTCAGAGGTCCCCGGCGTTTTATACACTAGCACCAAGCTTTACAAGGATCCTTACTGGCAGGTCGTTGAGGTTTACAAGACGGACGAGGTTTATGCCCGCGCACGTCGCCAGCGGCGCCAGCAGATGATCTTTATAGTTCTGGGTCTGGCGATCCTGGCTTTTATTCTCCATCGCTACGCCCGGAATGAGAGCAACTTGCGCAAAGCATCTGAGGAGAAGGCCCGTATGGGCGCAGAGCTGGAGGTGGCCCACCGGATCCAGCAGGAAATGCTTCCCAAGAAGTTCCCTCCTTTTGTCTATGGTTCCCTGGAACCGGCCCTGGAGGTAGGAGGAGACCTCTTTGACTTTTTTACCCGGGATGGAAAACTCTTCTTCTGCATTGGAGACGTGAGCGGCAAGGGGGTACCGTCGGCCATGCTCATGTCCGTTGCGCATTCCCTTTTCCGCATTCTTTCCCAGAAGACGGACAGTCCGGCCCGCATTCTTGAGTCCATGAATCAGGAACTCAACCGCGGCAACGACAGCAATATGTTCATTACATTCTTTGTCGGCTGCCTGGATCTTTATTCCGGAGAACTTCGCTTCAGCAACGCAGGTCACGACAAGCCTTTCCTTGTTAACGGAGAGATTACTTTGCTCCCCAGCAAGGCCAATTTGCCCTTGGCGGTATTCCCTGATACCCAGTTTGAGGAACAGACGTATATGCTTGCTCCTGGGACTCTCCTCTTTCTGTATACGGATGGTCTTACCGAGGCCAAGAATGTGGAGCGCAAGTCCTTTGGCCGTCCTCGCATCCAGGAAGTTCTGGAGCAGTTCAGAAGCAATCCGGACCAGTCTCTCTGCAACCTGGTGTCTACCCTCAGTGAAGCCGCCCACGCTTTTGCCGGGGAGGCTCCTCAGAGTGATGACCTTACCATGCTGGCCCTTCGATTTGAAACGGATAACAATCGCAGAGAGCAGCTTACTTTGGTCAACAAGGCTTCCGAGGTAACCCGACTGGGTACTTTTGTCAAGGAGTTCCTGGCTCCCCTGGAACTGGATAAGAAACTGGCTTCCGCCCTTCGTCTTGCGCTGGAAGAAGCCGTTGTGAACGTCATCAATTATGCTTACCCTGTGGGCGAGCAGGGAGAAATCCTGATCAACGCTGATACCAATGGCCACGAGGTCCGGTTTACCATCACGGATTCCGGTTATCCCTTTGACCCTACAACCGTCCTGAGACCGGACACTACCCTGGATGCCCAGAACAGGCCCATAGGAGGCCTGGGAATCTTTCTTTCCCGTAAACTGATGGATTCCATATCCTACACCAGGATCGGGCCTAAAAACGTATTATTTTTAACTAAAAACATACTATGACAACTACCATTCAAGAAACCGACGAGAGAATCATTGCCGTCCTTTCCGGTGAAATGGATACCGCTGCCGCTGCGCAGGTGGAAAAAGACCTTCAGCCCCTTCTTGACAGCAAGGGAAAGGAAATAGTGTTGGATTGCAAAGACCTGGAGTATATTTCCTCCAGCGGTCTCCGTGTCCTTTTGAGCATTCTCAAGCAGGCCCAGTCCGTGGGTTCCCGCGTGGTGCTCAAGAACGTGAATGACGTGATCCGTGACGTCCTGGACATTTCCGGCTTTATCTCCATCTTTGACATAGAGTAAGATGGTTTCCTATTTTGCCGAAGATACCGCTTTTGCTTTTAAGGAAAAGCGCTTGACTTCTCGCTGGCTCAAGTTTGTAGCCGAGAGCGAGTCCAAGCGCCTGGGCGACATAGCGGTTATATTTTGTTCCGATAATTATATTTTGGATGTCAATATAAAATATCTGCAACACGATTATTATACGGACATTATTACTTTCGATTACTGTGAGGGAAACCGCCTCTCCGGAGACCTTTTCATCAGTGTGGATTCCGTGCGCGAGAACGCCTCGTTCTACGGGACGGAGTTTGCCGATGAGCTCAACCGTGTGATTGTGCACGGCCTGCTTCATCTGATTGGTTACGACGACCACACGGAAGAGGATATAGCCACCATGCGGGCCAAGGAGAATTACTATCTCTCGCAGAGGAGCAACCTATGAACAACGACTTTGATGTAATAGTAGTGGGCGGTGGTCATGCTGGCTGTGAAGCCGCGATGGCTGCCGCCAACATGGGCTCTTCCGTCCTGCTCATTACCCCGGACCTGAACGGTCTGGCCAAGATGAGTTGCAACCCGGCTGTGGGCGGAATTGCCAAAGGACAGATTGTCCGGGAGATCGACGCCCTGGGAGGATACTCCGGTTTGGTCACCGATGCGGCCACGCTTCAGTTCCGCATGCTCAACCGTTCCAAGGGTCCCGCCATGTGGAGTCCGCGCGCCCAATGCGACAAACAGCGCTTTTCTGCCACCTGGTTAAAATTTCTCCTAAGTAATTGTAAATTAAATATTTATGTGGATTTTGCGGCCGATTTTCTCTTTGAGAATCGCGTAATTACAGGCGTCCGTACCGTTACAGGGGCTGTGTTCCATTCTAAAGCGGTTGTTTTGACCGCCGGAACCTTCCTCAACGGAAAAATGTACATCGGCCAGCACTCTTTCGAAGGAGGCCGAATTGGAGAGAAGGCCTCTTATGGAATTTCGGATCAGCTCGCCTCTTTGGGAATTCCGACGGCCCGGATGAAAACGGGCACCCCGCCCCGCATCGATGTTCGCTCCATCGACACGTCCAAGTTGCTTCGCCAGCCGGGTGATCAGAATCCGGAACGGTTCTCTTTCCTGGACGTGCCCTCTTCCGTTCAGAAGTCCGGCGAACAGATGGACTGCTTCCTTCTTCACACCAATGAGAAGGTACACGACATTCTGAGAACCGGCTTCGACCGCTCGCCGCTATTTACCGGCATGATCCAGGGCCGCGGTCCGCGCTACTGTCCCAGTATCGAGGACAAGCTGCGCACCTTTGCCGATAAGGATTCCCACCAGCTCTTCCTGGAGCCCGAGGGGACGCATTCGCCGGAGTATTATCTGCAGGGCTTTTCCTCTTCCCTTCCACTGGAAGTTCAGCTGGAGGCAGTACACGCCATCGAAGGTTTGGAGCAAGCCGTCTTCTTTAAACCGGCCTACGCCGTAGAATACGATTATTTTGATCCGCAGTATCTGCATTATTCTTTGCGGTCTAAAGTCGTCCCTAATCTCTTTTTGGCCGGCCAGGTGAACGGAACCACCGGTTACGAAGAGGCGGCCGCACAGGGAATAATAGCGGGTATTAACGCCCATTTGTTCCTTGTGGAACACGAGCCTCTGGTTTTGCATAGGGATCAGGCTTATATTGGAGTCCTCATTGATGACCTCATCAATAAGGGCGTAGATGAGCCTTACCGCATGTTTACCTCCCGTGCGGAGTACCGTATTCTGCTTCGTCAGGACAATGCCGATTTCCGTTTAACGGCTCTTTCCCATGATTTGGGACTGGCTTCTGAGGAGCGTTATGCGGCCGTTATAGCTAAGCAAGATGCCGTTTCTGAGCTTACGGAGCGCTGTTTTTCCACGAAGATTCGGGCCGATAGAGTCAACTCTTACCTGGAATCTATAGGATCTACGCCCCTGAATGAGTCTAAACACCTTTCAGAGCTGGTTTCTAGACCTGAACTAGAGTTAGGTAAATTGCTGGAATTTGTTCCACGTGGAACAAAGACGGATTATTCAGAAGATGTGATTACGTCCGTTGAGGTGTCCATTAAATATGCCGGTTATATAGATCGTGAGAAGCTGCAGGCAGAGAAGAATAACCGCCTGGAGTATATCAAGATCCCGGCCGATTTTGACTTCGATCATTTGCAGGGATTGACCATAGAATGCCGTCAGAAGCTGAAAAAATATAAGCCTGAGACCATTGCTCAGGCTTCCAGAATCTCTGGGGTCTCCCCCGCGGACATCTCCGTTTTACTAGTTTACTTCGGTCGCTAATGTTCCACGTGGAACGTGGGCCAATTTTTAGAGCCGCTTTAAGGCGGCTTTTATTATGTCTTCTACCTTGGCCGAAGGGTTCTCCTTGAGGATGACAGGCATGACTTTGGCGATGTTGGCCTTGGTGAAGCCCAGCATAACCAGGGCGGTGGTGGCTTCTTCCACCAGGGCGTTGGAGTCGGCCTTGAAGAGGGAGGTTTCGGCGCTTCCTTCTCCTTTGACCACCTTGTCTTTGAGCTCCAAAACCAGCCTCTGGGCACTCTTGAGACCAATTCCTTTCACGGATTTGATCTTATTCACGTCCTCTGCCAGGATGGCTTGCCGGATCTCCTCGGAGGTAAGTGTAGACAGCATCATACGGGCCGATGCCACGCCAATTCCGGAGACGCTGATGAGCAGACGGAACAGCTCACGCTCGTCTTTGGTGGCAAAGCCGTAGTAGAGTTCCTCGTCTTCCCGGATGTAGTGGTGGATGTAGGCGGTGGTTTCGCTCTTTCCCTGGAAGGCTTCGTAAGTCTGCAGGGAAATAAGGATGCTGTACCCTACTCCGTGGTTGTCCAAAACCAGCTCAGTGGGTGTCAGCTCAACGATTTGTCCTTTAATATATTCTAACATACCGCAAATTTATGTAAATTTGCAGACTAATCAAAAGGATATGACGGTTCCTGAAATACGTGCTCTTTTCCCCATTCTGGACACCCCGGTGTACGGAAAGCCGCTGGTGTATCTGGACAACGCTGCTACGGCCCAGCGCCCGCAGGCGGTAGTGGACTGTTGGAAAGAGCTTGTGGAAGGAGCTAACGCAAACATTCACCGGGCCGTACATCATTTGGCGGCCCAGGCAACGGATGCGTACGAAGGCGCCCGCAACCGGGTCCAATCCTTTATAAACGCCGCCGCCCGGGAGGAGATTGTGTTTACCTCCGGCGCTACCGCCAGTATCAATCTGGTGGCCTTCTCTTATGGCCAAGCCTTTGTAAATCAAGGAGATGAGGTGGTTGTGAGCGCCTGCGAGCACCATTCCAATATCGTTCCCTGGCAGATGCTTTGCGAGCGCAAGGGTGCCACCCTTCGGGTCCTGGAGCCCAATGCGGACGGCCGCCTGGATCCTGAGACGCTGTCGGCCCTTTTGAATGAGCACACCAAAATAGTGGCTATTACGCACATTTCCAATGTGTTAGGCCTTGTTAACCCCGTAAAGGAACTGGTGGCGGTGGCCCATAAGGCCGGCGTTCCTGTTCTGGTGGACGGCGCCCAGGGCATCGTTCATGAAAAGGTGGACGTGCAGGATCTGGACTGCGACTTCTATGCCTTTTCCGGGCACAAGGTTTACGCAGCCACCGGAACCGGTGTCCTGTACGGTAAACGCAAGTGGTTGGAAGCCATGCCTCCGTATATGGGTGGTGGTGAAATGATTGAGACTGTGCGCTTTAGCGGAACCACCTACGCTCGCCTGCCCATGAAATTCGAGGCCGGAACGCAGAACTTCAACGCCGCTCCCACCCTGGTTCCCGCGCTGGACTTTGCAGACGCCGTCCGCGAAAACCCGGCCGTGAAGGCGGAACAGCAGGCTATTTTGGATGTCGTATACAAGAAACTGACGGAAGATCAGCGCATTATCCTGTACGGAACCGGCAAGGAAAACAAGATTCCCCTGTTCTCGTTTGCCGTTAAAGGAGCGCACCATGAAGACCTGGCCCTCATTCTGGACAAGATGGGTGTGGCCGTGCGTTCCGGGCAGATGTGCGCGGAGCCTCTGATGGATCATCTGGGCGTTACGGGCCTCCTGAGGGCCTCTTTTGCCCCGTATAACACCGTAGAGGAGGCCCAATATTTTTTGAAGAGCCTGGATAAGGCCATAGGAATGTTAGTATGAGTTTAGAAGAGAAGAAACAGCAGGTTATCGAAGACTTCTCCCTGTACGAGGAGTGGTTGGATAAATATGAGTACCTGATTGAGCTGGGCAAGGGCCTGGATGCGTTTCCGGAAGAGAAGAAAACCGAAGATCGCCTGATAAAAGGCTGTCAGTCACGCGTTTGGCTGGACGCCGAGGAGCGAGACGGCAAGCTCTATTTCACCGCCGACAGCGACGCCATCATCACCAAGGGCATCATTTCCCTGCTCATCAGCGTCTATTCCGGACGCACCCGCGAGGAAATAGCCGGAGACGATTTTGGCTTTGTGGCCCAGATTGGCCTTAAGGAGAACCTCTCCCCTACGCGCGCGAATGGATTGGTATCCATGATAGAAACCATTAAGAAACTGGCCGAAAATGGAAGGTAGCAAGGTTCTGACAGCGGAGGACGTGAAAGCGCTGCAGCCCCTGTATGCAGCGGTTATATCGGCCCTGAAAGAGGTTTATGACCCCGAAATCCCGGTCAATATCTATGACCTGGGCCTCGTCTATGAGCTTACCATCAATAAAGAGCACGAGGTGTCCATCCTGATGACCTTTACAGCCCCCAACTGCCCCATGGCCGACCAGGTGCTGAAAGAGGTCCAGGAAGGCGTGGAAGCCGTTCCTGGCGTTGCCAAATGCACCATTGAGCTCACGTTTGACCCGGTCTGGGACCGCAGCATGCTCTCGGAAGAGGCGCGCGTGGAACTGGGCCTGGATTACGAGGAAGACGATTACAGCAAGCTGAACGACTAAATGGAACGCGTAGACGTATTTCTGGGACTGGGTGCCAATGTAGGAGAGCGCGAAATGGCCCTACTGAAGGCCATGAACCTGATGGACGAGGCCTTTGGAACGCACCCGGAGCGTATTTCCCGCATTGTGGAAACCCCGGCCTGGGGCTTTGAGGGGCCGGATTTCCTCAATCTGTGCGTCCTGTACCGTCTGGTGGTAAAGGGAACGCCGGAGGAGCACGCCACCTGGATCCTTCGGCAGGTAAAAGCTATCGAGAAGGCCATGGGAAGGACGGAGGAGGCCCTTTTTGATGCCGATGGCAAGCGCATTTACCAGAATCGGCCCATCGACATTGACATCCTGCTGTATGGTACGGAAGTTGTTCATACTGATGAGCTTACCATCCCCCATCCCCTGATTGCGCAGCGGGATTTCGTGAAAAAGCCCCTGCTGGAAATCTCGAAACCCAAAGTTAGAGAGGCTTTTCCCGAATTATTTGAGTAAATTTGCAGGCTTTTTTGAAAGTATAAAGTATTATAGATATGACGCAAGACGAATTATTTAAAGTGTTGGTAGCCCACTGCAAGGAGTATGGCTTCATTTTCCCTTCCAGTGAGATTTATGATGGTCTGGCCGCCGTTTATGACTATGGCCAGATGGGCGTCCAGCTCAAAAACAACATCAAAAACTACTGGTGGGAGGCCATGACGCGCCTCAACGAGAACATCGTGGGCATTGATTCCGCTATTTTCATGCATCCCCGCATCTGGGAGGCCTCCGGTCACGTGGGTGCCTTCAACGACCCCCTCATTGACAACAAGGACTCCAAGAAGAGATATCGTGCCGATGTCCTCATTGAAGACTACCTGGGCAAGATTGAGGAAAAGATTGAAAAAGAGGTAGCCAAGGGCAAGAAGAAGTTCGGAGATGCCTTTGACGAGGCCCAGTTCCGTGCCACCAACCCCAATGTGCTGCGTGAAAAGGCAAAATGGGAAGAAGTTCACAATCGCTACGTGGCCGCCGAGAAAGCCAATGACTTTGCCGAATACCGCCAGATCATCATTGACTGCAACATCGTGTGCCCCATTTCCGGTACCTGCAACTGGACCGAGGTGCGTCAGTTCAACCTGATGTTCTCTACCTCTATGGGATCCACGGCCGACGGTGCCAACCTCATTTATCTGCGTCCTGAGACCGCCCAGGGCATCTTTGTGAACTATCTCAACGTCCAGAAGACCGGCCGCATGAAGATTCCTTTCGGCATCGCCCAGATTGGTAAGGCCTTCCGCAACGAGATTGTAGCCCGTCAGTTCATCTTCCGCATGCGCGAGTTCGAGCAGATGGAAATGCAGTTCTTCATCAAGCCCGGAACCGAGCTGGAGTGGTTCAAAAAGTGGAAGGAAACCCGCATGAAATGGCATGTGAACCTGGGGATGGGAGCTGAGAACTATCGTTTCCACGATCACGAGAAGCTGGCCCACTACGCCAACGCCGCTACGGATATCGAGTTCAACTTCCCCTTCGGCTTCAAGGAGCTGGAAGGCATCCACAGCCGCACCAACTTTGACCTGGGCAACCACCAGAAGTTCTCCGGAAAGAAGATTGAATACTTTGATCCTGAGGAGAATACCTCTTATACTCCTTACGTCATCGAGACGTCCATCGGCGTAGACCGTATGGTGCTGGCCGTGCTCTCCCACTCCTACACGGTGGAGCAGCTGGAAAACGGCGAAGAGCGCGTTGTGATGAAGATTCCCGCCCCGCTGGCCCCCATCAAGGTGGCTGTGATGCCGCTGGTGAAGAAGGACGGCCTGCCGGAGCTGGCCCAGAAGGTGGTGGACGAGCTCAAATACGACTTCTCCTACCAGTACGACGA
>CAMVJR010000067.1 GCA_947167855.1 uncultured Bacteroidales bacterium | reverse complement strand
CAAAGGGTATGCTGGAAATCCTCACCAAGCAGGCCGACGGTTTCAAGAACCTGGTTGGCGCCGCCGAAGGCGATGCCCAGAAGGCCGTGATGATGATTGCCGATAAACTGCCCGAACTGGTGAAGACCCAGGTAGAGGCCGTCAAGGGCATCAATATCGACAAGGTAACCGTCTGGGATACCGGCAACGGAGCCGACGGAAAGACCGCCACTTCCAACTTCATCTCCGGTATGATGAAGAGCGTACCTCCGCTCGATGACCTCTTCAAGATGGCCGGTATGGAGCTTCCTTCGTACCTGAAGGGTGCCCCCAAGGCCGATGAGCAGCCCCAGCCCGAAAAGTAACTGCGTATGCCGATCATCACCAATATTGATGTAATGCTGGCCCGCCGGAAAATGTCTTCCGGCGAGCTGGCCGAGAAAGTCGGCATCACCCCAGCCAATCTTTCTATCCTGAAGTGTGGCAAGGCAAAGGCCATCCGGCTCAGTACCATGGAGGCCATTTGCAAAGCCCTTGACTGCCAACCGGGAGATATCCTGGAATATCAGCCCGAAGAGTAAGTTGGTGCGCTGGCACTTACCGCGTTGATTATCACACACATAACACAACGAACGGGTAGCCTGGAGCCACCCGTTCAGTGTGTTAAAATGCTGTTTACTAGCGAGTTATGTGCCAGCGGTAGGTGGGCAACATGCAGCGAATACCCTGTCATTCTCCCGTTCTTTTGTGAGGGTAAACGGCGCAATCGTAAAAAACAGCAAAACTTTCAATTACTTTTTTTACGATTGTGGTTTTTTAGCGCAAATCTCTTTAGCTTTATCCAGGGCAACAAAAGGCCCAGGATAAGTATGAAGAGAAAGTTTATACCCGGTTCTGTTAACCATTGTTATCAAAAAACCCTCAATGGAGAGGTAATCTTTTACTGTGTCAGTGACTATCTGGTTTGCTTCACGCATATAAGTGTTGCATCCCGCCGCCATCCAGTGAAGGTCTTATCCCAGGTATTGATGCCGGATCATCTTCACGCGAGTGTGGTTGCCGATCGGGAATGGGACCTGGCCGATTTCGTACAAGACTACACCAGTCACTTCGCCCGGGCGCACAATGTAACCTGCCATAGGGATGCCCCTCTGTTCAAACCATTCGGAAGTGCGCCCAAAGTTCATAGCAAAGATGTCCGTTCCCACCTGGTGTATTTGGGGAACAACGGGCCCGAACGACGTCTCTCCACAACGGCCGAAGAATACCGCTGGTCATTCCTGGCCTATGCAAACAGCGAGCATCCATTTTCTGAAAAGCTGCGTCTGGACTATGCCTCCAGGCCGATGAGGAGGGCTATCCAGGAGGTTAAGGCCTGCCGAAAAGCAGACCAGCCACTGTCATATACAGCCCTGCAACGGATGACCCAATCCCTGAATTCTATAGAGAAGCAACAACTTACGGATTATATCATAACCACTTACCAATACATAGACTACCCATTAGCTATGGCTTACTTTGGGGACTGGGAAGGGATGATATCTGCCATGCATCATTCCAAAGGATCGGAGTTTGAATTGAAAGAGGAGTTCGTGGGTTGGGACGACAAGGTGTACGCACAGATGTCGCAGATTCTAGTAAAGGAATATGGGCTGGCCGATGTTCACGACTTCCTGGCCTGGCCGGAAAAGGAGAGAGTCGTAGCTTCGACCCTTCTGAAAGCCCAAACGGATGCCACTCCCAAGCAGATCGCAAAATTTCTTCGCTTACTCCCCTGGCACGCAAGCCGCTGAGACACAATGATATAGCACACAGAACGGGTAGCCTGGGGCTACCCGTTCGTGTTAATAAAAGACTGATTATTAGCGAGTTGATTGCCAGCAGCAAATCACCTACAATCTTCTAGAAGTTCATGGCAAAGCCTACGCCATTGGGGGTAAGGCCAAATTTGTAATTGTAGGAGACGGCATTCGTTGCTTGATCGGCGACCCAGTTCAGGCGGCTACGGCCAATGAAATAAAGGGGCATACCAATGTCAAAGGCCAGTGAGCCAAGACTGGCGACAACTCCGCCGACTAAAGCAATTGCGGTCCCCTGATCCTTCATCAGCTCTCCTTTCACATCACGGACAGTGTTCGCGAGCACAACGCCGGTTATGCAGGCTGCAGCACCTGCAGCCATGCCGGCGGCACCACCCCAGATGAGGCCACGACCGGTTTTAACCTGCTTGCGGGCACCGGCAACAGTCTGGTTATAGACATCGGCACCTACTATTTCAATAATCTGGGATTCAGTGAGTTCGACACCGTTGCGGTCCACCAGATCTGCGCCTTTCCGGACAATGGGAGATGCGTACTGGGCGCTGGCGTTCTGTGCGCTGAAGCACAGGAGGGCGGCAACAAAGCCGCACACAATGGCAAATCTTTTCATAACAGCAATCCTTTTATTATTTACAGAAGTACTTGTACATGCGCTGGAGGGTGCCTTCCAGGACACCGCTCTGTTCGTCTTCGAAATCACCGTAGGTGCCGGAGGAGATGCAGACCAGGCCGAAGGAGCGGTCCGGGGCCCAGAACATGGCGCTGCGGAGGCCATAGGCGCCACCGGTGTGGCCCACCAGCTCTACGCCGGGGATCTTGTCATAGTCGTGCCACAGGGCCAGGCCGTAGTGCTCGGGCTCGGAGCGGGGGGTCTGCATGCTGCGGGAAGAGGCCTCGGAGATGATGACGGTACCGTCCGGAGCCGTCCCCCACCCCATGTGCATCATCATATAGCGGGCCAGGTCACAGGCCGAAATCTTCATGCCGCCGGTGGGCGAAAAGACGGGCGTGTCGTAGCCAAACCGGTAGTTAGCGATGCGCTCGCTGCGGGGAGCGTAGGCGTCTACTTCCTCAAAGAACTCGCCGTTCTCGTAAGCGTACAGCTTGACAAAACGGGAGGCGTCCAGGGAGTCTACGCAGTAGCCGCCGTACAGACCCAGGGGCTCCAGCACGTGATGGACCACATACTGGTCAAAACGCTCACCGGAGAGTTTCTCGATGAAAGTACCCACCAGGTTGAAATTGAGGTTGCAGTACTCGTAACCGGTACCGGGCTCGTAGTCGTTGTAGCAGTTGGCCCAGTTGGGGTTCACGGCAGGGTTCACCACGTCCAGTTCAAAGTAACCCTCGCTGTCATTGAGGCTGGAAGTGTGCGAGAGCAGCATCTCCAGGGTAATCACCTTCTCGGGGTACTTGGGGTTGCGGATGGGGAAACCGGCCAGGGTGCTTACGTCCGTGTCCAGCGAGACCAGTCCCTGCTCTGCGAGCTGCAGGATGGACGTAGCGCTGAAGCTCTTGGAGATGGAGGCGATGCGGAAGAGGGAATTCTGCTTCACGGGAGCGCCGGTCTCGCGGTCGGCCACTCCAAACTCGTGGCTGTAGACAATCTTGTTATCCTTGACCACCGCCACGGCCATGCCCACATTGCCAATCTCTTGACGGTAAGCTTCGAGGTCTTTCTCAAAAGCCTTTTCGGGGCTCTCTGCGCAGGAAAGGGCCAGGGCCGCAGCTCCTGCAAGAAACAGAATCTTCTTGAACATATTCCTTAACGATTAATAACCGAACATTTCTTCCGGAGTCACGATCTGCACCGGTCCCAGGGTACGCAAGAAGTTCATATCCAGGTCCTTGATATCTCCCAGGATGGCGTAGTGATAGGTTCGGCCGCGGATCCAGTCCTCGTGGGTGGACAGGAGGTCAAACATGGTGAGGCTTCCCACCTTGTCGTAAATGATCTTTTCACGGGGCGTGGTAAGACCCACTTCCTGGTTGCGGATGTACTGGTACAGCACGGAGAGGCCGTGGTACCGCTGCGTGCGGATCTTGTTGAGGAGGGCGCTCTTGGCGATCTCCAGGTTTTCGGGCGACTCGGGGAGGGTCTCGATAATCTCTGCGAAGCCTTCCACGGCCTTCTGGAGCTTGTCATTCTGGGAGGCTATGGTAGCGCGGAAATAGTAGTCGTCATTGGTGAAGGTGGGACGCATGAGGCTGGCTCCGGCGCGATAGGCCAGGGCGCGGGACTCGCGCATCTCCTGGAACACGATGGAGTTCATGCCCGTACCATAATACTCATTGAACAGCTCAATGTAAGGGATCTGCTCAAGGATGAGGGTCTCGCCGCGGTTGGAGTACTGCATGTAGCTGAACTGGCGGGAGTTGTAGTTACCCACATACACCTTGGGCTCACGGGTGATGATCTTGGCGGGATGCTCGCTCTTGACGCTCTTGAGCTCTCCCAGTTTATGGCTGGCCAGGAAGGCCTTGACCTCTTCCAGGGAAGCGGGACCGTAGTAGAGGATGCGGTGCTTATAGGTAAACAGCTGCTGGAAGCTCTTTACCAGGTCGGCCGATGTGAGGTTCATCACCTGCTCGTTGGTCAGGGTGGAGGCCTTGATCACGTCGGGGCCGAACATCATGTACCGCTGCAGGGCGGAGTTGCAGGCGCCCTGGCGCTTCTTGGCATCGGCCCGGGAGCGGATGATATCGGCCTTGAGACCATCCAGGGCGGAGATGTCCGGAATGGCATGGCGTCCCAGCGATGCACCCAGATCCAGCACCTTGGCGGTGTTCTCGCCCAGGCCGCGGATGGTGAGGATGGTGAGGTTGGAGCTCACGTTCATGTTCCACTTGGAGGCCAGGGTATACAGCTCCACGGAGATATCGTTGGGCGTCATGCCCGGGAAGCCCAGGAAGCGGATGTAGTCGGAGGCCATGGGGAGCACCGGGTCGTCATTGCTGCCGAAGTCGAACCACAGGGTGAGGGTGGCGATGTCGTTCTTGGTGTTCTGCTTGTACAGGAGTTCCATGCCCTCGAAGCTGTCCACCACCATGTCTTTCTCGAAGTCGATGAAGACGGGCTCGATAGGGGTTACAGGGGTATTGGCGATTTCCTGGAGGAAGGCGCTCTGCTTGTCACGGTTGGTGACAATGGGGGTAATCTTGGGGGCGCTGATGCGCTTGACGGACGGGTCGGGTCCGGAGTGCTTGTACACTACGGCATAGGTCTCTGGGACCAGGTTCTGCTGGGCCCAGGCCACCATCTGCTCCTTGGTCAGGGCCTCGGTATTCTTGATCTTGGCTACGGAGGCGGACCAGTCCAGACCGTCCACGAAAGAGTTCATCATGATGCCGGCACGGGAGCGGTTGTTCTCCACGCTGTTCATCATGGCCAGGCGGTAATTGGCCTTGGCGGCCTGCAGGAGGGAGTCGGAGAAGTTTCCGGCGGCCAGGCGGTAGACCTGCTCCTTGATAATCTCCTCGGCCTCCTGGAGAGACTGGCCGTCCTTGGGCTTTACCTCGGCCAGCAGGATGCCCCAGTCGGTACGGAGATAGGGAGAGATGGTTACATCCAGCACTTTCTGGGTCTGCATCACGTCCAGGTCTACCAGACCGGCGAGGCCGTTGGAAAGGATGTCGCTGGCCAGGTCTCCGTATTCGGCCGTCTCGTAAGCGCTGCCGGGGATGCGCCAGCCCATGAGCACAAACTCACCCTCGAAACCGTAAACGTCCCGGGAGAGGGGCTGGGTCACGGGATCTTCGGGGGCCACGGTGCGCTGGGGCACGTTGGGATTGGGCTCCCAGTCTCCAAAGTATTTCTCGAGGATGGCGATCATCTGGTCGGGATCGAAGTCTCCGGACAGGCAGATGGCCATGTTATTGGGAACGTAGTAAGTGTCTTTTTGCTTGCGGATGGCCTTGAGGGACGGGTTCTTGAGGTGCTCCTGGGTGCCGATCACGGTCTGGGTACCGTAGGGATGGTGCGGGAAGAGCATGGCGTTCAGGGCGTCGATGGCCTTCTCGCTGTCGTCCATCATGGTCATATTCTTTTCTTCGTACACGGCCTCCAGCTCGGTGTGGAATCCGCGGAAGACGCAGTTCTTGAAGCGGTCGGCCTGGATGCGGGCCCAGTTCTCCACCTGGTTGGAAGGGATCTCCTCCACATAGCAGGTAACGTCTTCGCTGGTGAAGGCATTGGAACCCTCGGAACCGATCACGGACATGAGCTTGTCATACTCGTTGGGAATGGCCAGCTTGGAAGCCTCGTAGCTCACGGCGTCAATCTGGGCATACAGGGCCTCCCGCTCAGCGGGGTCCGTGAGGGTGCGGTATACCTCAAAGAGGCTGTCAATCTGGGCCAGGTAGGGCTTTTCGGCCTCGTAATCCTGGGTTCCCAGGATCTCCGTACCCTTGAACATCATGTGCTCCAGGTAGTGGGCCAGACCGGTGTTGTCTGCGGGGTCGTCCTTGCCGCCCACGCGGACGGGCATATAGGTTTGGATGCGGGGTTCGTCCTTATTTACAGACATATACACCTTAAGACCGTTCTTAAGCGTGTAGATCTTGACGTCCAGGGGATCCCCTTTGACGGTCTCGTAACGGGAACAACCGGAGAGGGCCACGGCCGCGGCCATTGCAAAAAGAATGATAAAACGTTTCATATCCCTTAACTACAAACGATGTGCGCGACAAAAATACACAAATTTTCGTATCTTTGTGCGTTTTTTAGAAAAGATATAGTTGGTATGAAGAATTTTGTAGAAGAACTCAGGTGGAGAGGCATGATCCAGGACATCATGCCCGGAACGGAAGAGAAACTGATGGAAGGTCCCCAGGCGGCTTACGTGGGCATTGATCCCACCGCCGACTCGCTTCACATCGGTCACCTGGTGAGCGTCATGATACTGAAGCATTTCCAGAACTGCGGCCACAAGCCCTACGCCCTGGTGGGCGGCGCCACCGGCATGATTGGAGACCCCTCCATGAAGAGTGCCGAGCGCAACCTCCTGGACGAGGAAACCCTCAACCATAATGTAGCCTGCCTCAAGGCCCAGCTGGCCCGCTTCCTGGACTTTGACTCGGACGCCCCCAACAAGGCCGAGCTCGTGAACAACTACGACTGGATGAAGGACTACACCTTCATCAACTTCATCCGTGATATTGGCAAGCACATCACCGTCAACTACATGATGGCCAAGGATTCCGTGAAAAAACGTCTTTCCCGCGAATCCAGCGAAGGCATGTCCTTCACGGAATTCTCCTACCAGCTCATGCAGGGCTACGATTTCTACTGGCTCTGGAAAAACCGCGGCTGCATCCTGCAGTTTGGCGGAAGTGATCAGTGGGGAAACATCACCACCGGCAACGAGCTCATCCGCCGCATCGAAGGCGGAGAATCCTTCGCCCTCACCTGCCCCCTCATCCGGAAGGCCGATGGTACCAAGTTCGGCAAAACCGAGAAAGGCAACGTATGGCTGGACCCCGAGCGCACCAGCCCCTACGAGTTCTACCAGTTCTGGCTCAACGTGGCCGATGACGACGCCGAGCGCTACATCAAGATCTTCACCCTGCTGGACCGCCCCACCATTGAAGAACTGATTGCCCGCCACCGCGAGAACCCCGGTGCCCGCGAGCTCCAGAAAGTCCTGGCCCGCGAGATCACCATCATGGTGCACGGACAGGAAGCCTACGACAAGACCCTGGAAGCCAGCCAGATGCTTTTTGGCGGCAATTCCGAGGCCCTCAGGAAACTGGACGAGCGCACCTTCCTCGCCGTCTTTGGAGACGTTCCCTCCTTTGACATCACCGAGGCCGACCTCCCCTGCAACATCCTGGACCTGCTGGCTGTCAAGACCGCCATTCTCCCTTCCAAGGGAGAAGCCCGCAAGATGGTTCAGGGCAACGGCATCGCCATCAACAAGGACAAAGTGACGGACATTGGCGCCGAGGTTACCAAGGCCGATATCGTCAACGGTCACTATATCCTGGCCCAGAAGGGTAAGAAGAACTACTTCATCATTCACGTCAAATAATGGAAAAACCCGCAAGCACCCGGCAACTCAAGGTTGCCCGCGAAATCCAGAAAGACCTGGCAGAGATTATCCGGGCCAAGGGCATGGCCGCCTTTGACGGCGCCCTGGTCACGGTAAGCGAAGTCCGCGTAAGCCCGGACCTGTCGGTTGCCAAGGTATTCGTGAGCATCTTCCCCTCCGAGAAGCAGGAGCCTGTGATGGCCCTGCTGGAAGAAAACAACAAGGCCCTCCGCGGAGAGCTGGGTCACGTAGTGGCCAAGCAGTTCCGTATTGTCCCCGAACTGGTTTTCCTTCTGGATACTTCCCTGGACTACGCCCAGCACATTGAAGAACTCTTGAAAAAGTGAACCTGCCGCTGCGATTCGCCATCCGTTATCTCTTTGCCCGGAAATCGTACAATGTCATCAACATGATTTCGGGGATAGGGGTAGCCGGCATGGCGGTGGGCACGGCGGCCCTGGTGATCATCCTCTCCGTTTTCAACGGATTCAACGACCTGGTGGCAGGCTCCCTGGCCGATGCCAAAGCCGACCTCACGGTCCGTCCGGCCACGGGAAAGGTATTCACCCCGGACAGCGCCACCTTCGGGGGGCTGCTGACGGACCCCCGGGTCACCCGCTTCTCCAGCGTGCTGGAAGAGCAGGTTTTCCTCTCCTACGAAGGCAAGCAGAGCCTGGCCCGCCTCAAGGGCCTGGACGAGGTAGCCCAGGAGACCTCTCTCCTGAAGGAGCACCTCATTGACGGCTCCTGGGCCTTCCAACGGGAAGAGCTCTCCTTTGGCATAGCGGGTGCCGGCCTGGCCCACAGCCTGGGCCTGAGTCCCCGCTTTGTCACGCCCATCGAGGCCTACTACCCTTCCCGCACCAAGGCCATCTCCCTGGCCAATCCATCGGCCTCCCTCCGCACCGTCAAGCTGCGCCTGGCCGGCGTCTTCTCCATCAATACGGACGTGGACGCCCGCCTGATGCTGGTGCCCATCGGCCTTATGCGCGACCTGCTGGAATACGAGACCGAGGTAACCTCCCTCGAGATCTGGACAGAACCGGGACAGGCCGATGCCGTACAGAAAGACCTTTCGGCCCATTTGGGGGCCTCTTTCCGCGTCCTGGGCCGCATGCAGCAGGACGAGTCCCTCTACCGGATGATGCGCTACGAAAAGCTGGCCATCTACCTCATCCTCATCTTCATCGTGCTGCTGGTGGCCTTTAACATCTACAGCTCCCTCAAGATGCTGGTCATAGAAAAGAAGGCCGATACGGGGACCCTCCGCGCCATGGGCGCCCCGGAGGCGATGCTCCGCCGGATCTTCCTCCTGGAAGGCTGGCTGGTGTCGCTGCTGGGCATGCTGATCGGCCTGGTGCTGGGCGTCCTCCTGGTGTGGGCGCAGCAGCGCTGGGGCCTGGTTCCCATGCCCGGTAATTTCATCGTAACCGCCTACCCGGTGGTGCTCCAGGCGTCCGACCTCATCTGGACGGTGCTGGGAGTAGCCGGCGTGGGCTTCCTCATGGCCCTTATCCCCTCCCGCAAGTTATCATGACGGAATACAGCGTGGGCCCGCACACTTTTCATCTGGGCAACGGAGAATGCGTGCTCCTCACGGGCAAGGAAGGATGCCGGCAGCTGCTCAAGGAACTGGGCCGACGTCCGGCCTGCGCCCTGGTTTCCAGCGGCAGGCCTTTCTGGACCGGCCGAAGCGCCCGCGCAGAAGCGGCCCGGACCCTGCTGGGTCTCAAGCCCGGATGCAAATGGAAAGAAATGGATGCCGTGGATCGGTTCAAGTTCCGTATAGCCGCAGCGATGGACCGGAAGGTGGAGGTCCTGCTGCTGGACAACCCCACCCGGGATCTGGATCCGGAAGAGCGGCAGCGGCTGTTATCGGCCCTGAAAGACCTGGCCCGCAAGACGGGGATGGCCATTCTCTTCTCCTCCTACGACCTCACCGACGCCCTGGCCATCGTCAACCGTGTACTGGTCTTCACCCCCGGCGGTCGCCTGCTGGAGTCCACCCCGGACACCCGCGAGGACGTCCTCCGCGCCGCTTACCCTCTCCTCCAGCTCTAGACCTCTCATCC
>CAMVJR010000066.1 GCA_947167855.1 uncultured Bacteroidales bacterium | reverse complement strand
TCCACTTGCCGCCCTTGAGCGGGAGAAGCACTTCTCCGCGGCGGTTCAGGTAGCCAAACCACTCGGGGTACTCCGGATCCTTGAAGCGGGTCCAGAGGTAATGGTCCAGTTTGAGGAACCACTCCAGGGCCTTCTCGTTGCCGGTGAGCTGATAGCCTTTGATCATGCAGATGGCGCTTTCCAGGTGTACCCACCACAGTTTCTGGTCCCACTCCAGCTCCTGGGTGGGATAGCCCTTGCGGTCCATGAAGTAGAAGATACCGCCGTACTCCTTGTCCCAGCCGTAGTCAATCACGCGGAGGGCAATCTCCATGCTCTTATCTATGATATCCTGCCGGTTCAGGCGCAGGCCCAGGTTCATCATGAACCAGAGGGCCTCCAGGTCGTGGCCGGGGTTGATGCGACGGCCTTCAAAACAGTCAATCAGGCTGCCGTCCGGGGCCAGGTTTTCTACCATTACGCCCAGGTCGGGCTGGTAAAAGACGTCAAATACCTCATGCAGGGCCTCCTCGATGGTCTTGTTCAGCAGAGATTTGTCTTCAATGATGGGTTCTATCTCCAGGGCCATGTTGCAGATGATCATGGGCAGGGCGAAGTCCTTCATGGGACGCGTGCCGGGCACGGCCTTCAGCCATTTTCCTTTGGGATTGGAGCGGCGGTCCAGGATGCGCTGGAAGGTCTTCCTTGCCAGATCGGCCCAATGTTCCTCTCCGGTGGCTACGGCCAGCTGGGCAAATCCCATGCAGGCAAAGGTGTTGGAGAAAATGTTGTAGGGGGCAATGATGGGCTTGCCTTCCCGGGTAAGGGAGAAGTAGAAGTCGTAATTGCCGTCGTGGCCGTATTTTTCCAGGAAGTAAGCTCCCTGCCGGGCACACGCCAGCCAGGCGTCATTCTTTTCTACCTTATTATAAAGCATGGCGAACATCCATACTTCCCGCCCCTGCAGCCAGACAAATTTGTCGGTGTCAAAGACGCTGCCGTCCCGATTCAAGCAGGTGAAATAGCCTCCGCACGCAAGGTCTTGCGATTTTTCCAGCCAGAAAGGCAGGACACTTCCCAGAAGCTCTTCACGATACTTTTTTGCCAGGTTTTCAAAATCCAGTTTAGTCATAGCGCTATATTTTAGACAAGGGAAACCTAATCCCCCGCTACAAAATTACAAACAAATATTAAATACACAATAGTTTTTAACAAATTATTATAATTAAATCCTGATTTTATAACAAACCGCCATTAATTGGGTTTGTGATTCTGATCCGAATTAGTTATCTTTGCCGTAATTTGAATAATCACAGACCTATGGATCCCTTCCTGGACGACCTCCGGGGCCGTTACGCTTCCGAAAAAAAGACCATCCTCTCCCTATGCGAACGCGGAGAAAGTTTTTCACTGGCAGACCTGGCCAAAGAACTGGGCACCAGCATCCCCAAAGTATCCCGGGTGGTAAGCGACATGCTGGAAGACGGCTACCTGGCCGACCGCGGGAAACAGGAATCCGGAACGGGCCGCCGTCCCAGTCTTTACGGCCTCAACCCGGAAGCCGGATACTTTGTGGGCGTTGATGTGGGACAAGACAGCTTTTCCATGGCCGTCACCGACTTCCCGGGACATGTACTCCATTTTGAAGACAACGTTCCCTACAGCCTCACCAATACGGAAGAATCGGTCCGCGGCCTTTGCGCCGCCGTACTGGCATGCCTGCAAACCATGGATATAGACCAGGCCCGCATCCGCTCTTACGGGGTCAACCTCACCGGCCGCGTCAATCACACAACCGGTTACAGCTACTCCTACTTCATTAGCGAAGAAAAACCCATCCAGGGCATCCTGGAGGACGCTTTCGGGAAAACCGTGTCTATAGAGAACGACTCCCGAGGAATGGCCTACGGGGAGTACATGAGCGGCATTTCCGGAGATGCCGGTACCGTCCTCTTCCTCAACGTGGGCTGGGGACTGGGTATGGGAATGGTGCTGGATGGAAAACTGTTCCACGGAAAGTCGGGATTCTCCGGCGAAGTGGGGCATTTCCCGCTCCTGGACAACCACCAGATCTGCCGATGCGGCAAAGTAGGCTGCCTGGAAACCGGCGCTTCGGGACAGGCCCTGCAGCGTCTGATTGAACAGCGCCTGAAAGAAGGAAGTCCCTCCCTGCTGTCAAAGCCGTTTAAAGAAGGCACTCCCCTTACCCTCAATGATATCCTGGACGCCATCGAAAAAGAAGATGTGACCGCCATCGAGTGCGTAGAAGAGGTGGGGGCCACCCTGGGCCGCGCCGTAGCCGGCCTCATCAACATCTTCAACCCGGACATGATCATCATCGGCGGCCGCCTGTCGGTAGCAGAGCGCTACCTGATGCCGCCCCTGAAGATTACGGTCAACAAGCTGTCGCTCAACCTGGTAAACAGCGACACGGTCATCAAAGTGTCCCGCCTGGGTAAGACGGCGGGAGCCATCGGAGCCAGCCTTCTGGCCAAAAGCCGTTTGCTCAACAAGAACCTATAATCATATGGAAAACCGTCGTTCATTTTTAAAAAAGGGAGCGCTGGCGGCCGCCGCCGCACCGCTCCTGGCATCGGCCTGCAAGCCCTCTCTTGAAAAAGACAAATATGGCATTGAGCTGGACCCTTCCGTAGAATCCAAGCTCATCGTGCCCAAGGGCAAAGCCCTTCCCATCACCGGCACCTTCCTGGACGAGATTTCGCACGACATCCCCCATCAGAACTGGGGAGAAGCCGAGTGGGACCGGGACTTCCGCTACATGAAGGACATGGGCATAGACACCGTTATCGATATCCGCTGCGGCTACCGTAAATTCATTACCTACCCCAGTCCTTACCTCCTCAAGAAAGGCTGCTATATGCCTTCCGTAGACCTCATTGACATGTTCTGCCGCCTGGCCCAGAAGTACGGCATGAAGTTCTGGCTGGGCCTGTACGACTCCGGAAAATACTGGGACACCGGAGACATGAGCTACGAGGTAGAAGCCAACAAATATGTGATTGACGAGATCTGGGAACGTTACGGCTCCAAGTACAAGAGCTTTGGCGGCTGGTACATTTCCGGGGAAATCTCCCGGGCCACCAAGGGCGCCATCGAGAGTTTCCGCACCATGGGACGCCAGTGCAAGGAAGTCTCCGGCGGCCTGCCCACCTTCATTTCCCCCTGGATAGACGGCAAAAAGGCGGTGGATGCCGCCAGCGGAAGCCTGACCAGAGACCAGGCCGTGTCCGTAGAGCAGCACGAGCGCGAATGGAACGAGATTTTTGACGGCATCCACGAATACGTGGACGCCTGCGCCTTCCAGGATGGCCATATTGACTATGACGAGCTGGATGCCTTCTTCAGCGTAAATAAAAAGCTGGCCGAAAAATACGGCATGCAGTGCTGGACCAATGCCGAAAGCTTTGACCGCGACATGCCCATCCGCTTCCTTCCCATCAAGTTTGACAAGCTCCGCATGAAACTGGAAGCCGCCGGACGCTGCAACTACGACAAGGCCATCACCTTTGAGTTCAGCCACTTCATGAGCCCGCAAAGCGCCTACGCCCAGGCCGGTCACCTGTACGACCGCTACCGGGAGTATTTCGGCATCTAATTCTTTTTACTTGAGACAAAAAATCCGGCGGCCCCGAAAGGAGTCGCCGGAAATTATTGTATAAGTCTAAAGACTAGAGGTTGTTAGGAGTCTGGTCCTTGGACTGAGTCTTGCCTTCGCCACCGAGGGCCCAGTAGAGGTTGCTCTGCTGGTCGCGGTCTCCGCTCTGGTACTTGGCAGGCATCATGGTAGAGTTGGTATTGTACTCGTTATCCGGATAAGGGATACGCTGCACAATGTTGCCGGAAGTAACCAGGGAGCTGGGGTGGATGGTAGGATAAGTGAACACACCACTCTTGTAGTCCGGATAACCGGTACGACGCTGGTCGCACCAAGCCTCGGAGCTGTTGGGGAACAGGGCCACCCACTTCTGGATTATCACGTTGCGGAGGGCAGTTTCGCCAGTACCGAAAGCAGGAAGAGCAGCAATGTAAGCGTTCTTCTCGGCATCGGAGATGGTCTTGGTGCCACCGGACTGCTGGATCATGTAAGCCACTTCGTCCATGGAGGCCTTGATACCTTCCTTGTAGAAGTCTTCGGCGTTACCGGAAATCCAACCACGGAGCACAGCCTCAGCCTTCAGGAAGCAAGTCTCGGAATAGGAGGCCAGGCACCAGGAGAGGTTTTCCTTGCGGGTGTTGTGGAAGTTGAAGAAGAAGAAGCCGTCGTTGTCGTAGCAGTTGAGACCGGCAAAGGTGGAGGAGCCACCGTGAGCCGCCTTTACATCTGCACGGGTATCGATATCGTAGTTGCCGTTCGGGAAACCGTCCCAACCGTTGGCTACGGGAATCTTGTTGCCTTCATCATCCTTCTTGAAGCCCTGGGAGAACCAGAAAGCGCGACGAGGGTCTACAACACCGGTAGCATAGCCGGGGTTGTCACCGTTCATCACTTTCATGAAGTCGGAGCTGGTGAAGGTGTTGGCCCAGTCGTAGAAGGTTCTGTCATAGTAGTCACCCCAAACATAGGTATCGCAGTGCACGTGGGCATAATCACTGGCGGCACTCATGGCACCACTCACAGCGGTGGAGAATGCAGCTTTCAGAGTGGCAGCCTCGGCGGTATTGCTCATACGCATGGCAAGACGCATAATGAGGGTGTTGGCCAGTTTCTTCCACTTGGCCCAATCGTTTCCGTAAACCAGGTCGTAGTCACCGAAGGTCTTGGTACCAGGGGCGTTCAGGAGGGCCACGTCATTCTGCAGACGGGATACCAGGTCCGGATAGATCACCTTGATGGAAGTGTAAGGCATGGGGACACCCTGACCGGCATAGTTGCCTTCGTCATCCTTGTAAGGAGCATCTCCGTAGCGGTCAATGACACGCAGCCAGAGGATGACGTTCCAGATATCGTTAGCGGCCTTCATGCCGTTGTAGTCGGTATCATCTCCCAGAATCTGGTTAATCAGGTGATACTCGGGCAGACGCTCGGTATAGAAGTCACGCCAGTAGATATTACCCCAACCTTCGTTGTAGCGCCAGTAGTCCGTCCAGCCGAGGCCTTCGGAGAAGTAGTGGGCATACATATCGTCGTTGAGGTTGAAGTTACGCTGATGGTCATTGCTCATTCCATGGTACACACAACGGCCGAAGACCATGTGGGCCTGCACAGAACTAGCGGTAAGCGCAGTTTTGTCGGTGTTCATCTCGTCAAACTTCTTGGTACAGGAGACCAAAAGGGCGAGGATAGCCAAAGCGGGAATAATATACTTTTTCATAAGGCAGAATCCGATTAAAATCCGATGGTAAGGGAAACACCGAAGTTACGGGTGGTCGGATACGGGCACATATCAAACGCGGAAGCGAAGATAGAGGTGTCGGTGGAGGATCCGTCGGGCGTGGTACCCGGAGTCTTGGAGAAGAGGTAGACAAGGTTGGTGCCGTAGAGGGAGATCTTGGCGGTTTTCACAATACCGGCGGTGATGTTCTCCAGCATCTTGCGGCTGAAGCTGTAACCGAGGGAAACCTCACCGAGCTTCAGGAAGGAAGCATCGTACATGAATTCCTCGGCGGGAGAGTTGGTCCAGAAAGCCTGGGCGTCTACCTTGGTGCCGTTGAAGGAGAAGTCGGTACGATTCTCAGTACGCTTTGCAGTACCAGCGTGAGCGGCAGCATACTCAGTTACGGAGAAGAGCTTACCACCCTTCTTGAAGTTGAACAGGGCATTGGCGCTAAGGCCTTTCCAGTCAAAGTTAATGCCAAAGGAACCGGTGAAGTCGGGCTGTACGGAACCCAGGAATACCTCAGACTCGGTGACGGGCAGGCCGTCCTTCATCTGGATGTTACCCTTGTCGTCGCGGACATAACCGGTGCCATAGATGGAGCCGATAGGCTGGCCTTCAATGGCGCGGACATAAACGCCTGCGCTACCGGTCATGTGACCCAGTTCGTACTGGTCCACGTCAATACCGGATTCGGCGTCGTGATAGAGTTCCTTCACCTTATTGACGTTGCGGGCCAGGTTGAGGGTGGCACCGAGGGTGACGTCACGGGTGCGGATGATGTCTCCATAGAGCTGGATTTCAACACCCTGGTTGTTGATGACACCAGCGTTGATCCACTTGTTCTGTACACCGGAGGAGTACGGGAGGGCGATCTTCATCACCTGGTTCTTGGTGGTGGTGTTATAGTAAGTAACATCAAATCCAAGACGGTTTTTGAAGAAGTGCCATTCAGTACCAACCTCGAAGGAGTTAGCCATTTCAGGTTTCAGGTTGGCATTAGCCTGGGTGGTGTTCTGGGTGATGGTGAGGAGGCCCTGAGCATCATTGCTGCTGCCATAGGTGGTGGCCAGCTGATAAGGCTCGGTATCCTTACCTACCATAGCCCAGGAAGCGCGGATCTTACCGTAATCCAAAACATCCTTGTTGTAACCTACATTCAGCTCATCCAGCATGCCGGTGAGAAGGTAGGAAAGGCTCACGGAAGGATAGAAGTAGCTGCGGTTGGCAGACGGGAGGGTGGAAGACCAGTCGTTACGGGCGGTCACATCCAGGAAGAGGAAGTTCTTCCAACCCAGGTTGGCAAAAGCATAGAGGGACTGGATTTCCTTCTCATAGTAGGAGTTGGAAGCATACTGCGTACCGGCGGCAATGTACATGGCGCCCACGATGGGGATCTTCTTACCGTCGCCGTGCAGGCCTTCAGACTTGGCGTGCATGATATTACCACCAGCGCTCACACCGAAATCGAAGTCTCCGAACTTGTTGTTGTAGGAGAGGAGGCCTTCCAGGTTGTTCTCGATACGGGTGGTCTTGCGCATGTCAACCTCAGGATAAGCAGAGGTGAACACAGGGTCCTTGTAAGGATACCAGTTCTTGGTCTGGTAGTCAACCCAGTTGAAGCCTTCCTTCACAACCAAGTGCAAATGCTTGCTGAAGTCGATGGTCATTTTGGCCATTCCGAAGAACTTGTTCTGAGTATCCTGGTTGTTGAACTGACGCTGGATAAAGTAAGGGTTCTGGTAGTCGGCGTTAGGACCATACCAGTTGAGGTGAGCAACCTCGCCAAGGGCGGCAGCGTTCTCATCCACGGCATGGGCTTCCAGATCAGACATCCGGATGCTGCGAGGCAGGGAGGTGATATAGAAGGAAGTACCATACAGACCACGGGTCTGACGGTTGTTACCAACCGTTCTTACGTAGTTGGCCTTCACGTCAAAGTGCAGCCACTTGGCAGCCTCAAAGCGGGCCACGAGGTCTACGCTGGTCTTGTTGATGGTGGTAGGCTTGATGACGGCCTGGTTGTCGTCGCGGCCGAAGGACAGACGCCAAGGATTGTCCTTGCCACCAGCGATGGTCACGTTGTGACTCTGGGAATTACCGGTGCGGTAGAATTCCTTATAAGGGTTAACATCTCCCTGATAAGGGATCTTGGTAGAACCATCCCACCAGTTGTCAACGGGAGCGATGGAACCCATCGGGGCGCCCCAGGAACCGGTGGCCTCAGGGGTGTAAACACCGTTGGAGCCCTGACCGTAGGTATTCTGCAGATCCAGGAAGTAGGAGACGGGATTCCAGGCGAACTTGCCGGTGTAAGTTACACCGATGGCTTCGTTGGCGGCACCGCCCTTCTTGGTGGTGATGAGGATAACACCGTTACCGGCACGGGAACCGTACAGAGCGGCAGCGGTGGGGCCCTTCAGCACGGAGATGCTCTCGATGTCCTCAGGGTTGAGGTCAAAAGCACCGCCGCTACGGTCAGTACCACCCCACAGACCGGCCTGGCCATCGATATCGTGACCGCCAGTGTCGTAAGGCACACCATCCACTACGTAGAGGGGTTCGTTGTTGTCGGACAGAGAGGAACTACCACGGATAACCACGCGGGTAGAACCACCCACACCGGTACCGGAATTGCTGATCTGCAGACCGGCAATCTTGCCCTGGAGAGCGTCGGTGAGGCTAACACCGCCGCCACGGGTGAGTTCTTCGGACTTCACGTCCTGAACGGCATAACCGAGGGACTTCTTTTCACGGGAGATACCAAGAGCGGTAACAACCACCTCGTCCAGGAGTTCACTGTCTTCACGGAGAGTGACGTTAATGGGCTGGCCATTGAACACAACCTCTACCGTTTCGTAACCAATGCAGCTAACCACGAGGGTAGCGCCCTTGGGCACGTTGGGAAGTGTAAAGGAACCGTCTACATCGGTCATGGTACCGTTGGTGGTTCCGGCTACAACTACGCCAGCACCTACGACGGGGCCGATGTTGTCAATAACAACACCTTTTGCCGTCTGGTTCTGAGCAGAAGCCACCCAGGACATGGAGACCAGGATGACCATCAGTAAAACTGATTGAAGCTTTTTGAACATAATTAATTGGTTAAATAATGTGGATTATAATGGTTTAGGTATATACTCAAAAGCCTGTCCCTCTCTGATCTAGAAAGGAACAGGCATAAATATCATACAAAATATGTCAAGTTTTTCACTTAAAAGTCTAAGTTTGGTCCCGCAAAATTAGACCATTTTTTGAGAATCTCAAAATATAACCTTTCATAATCTTAGAAAAACGGCTACCTTTGTATATAAACGTTAAGACTATGACCCGTAAATCCATCCTCCTTACTCTTTCCCTGAGCCTCCTCGCTCTGGCAGCATCGGCCCAGGAAGAAAACAGTTTTGTACACGAGCAGAGCGACGGCTACGAGTGGCCCACAGACCCCACCGTGCTGGAAAAGCTGGACCAGTGGCAGGACCTCAAGTTTGGCGTCCTCATGCATTGGGGCCTCTACAGCGTCCCGGGCATCGTGGAATCCTGGAGCATCTGCAACGAAGACTGGATTACCCGTCCGGAAGGTTCCACCTACGAAGGCTACAAACAGTGGTACTGGGGCCTCTCCAAAGAGTTCAACCCCGTGGACTTTGACCCCGACCAGTGGGCCCAGGTGTTCAAGGATGCCGGTATGAAGTACATGATCTTCACCACCAAGCACCACGACGGCTTCTGCCTGTATGATTCCGAGTATACGGACTTCTCCATCGCCAAGGCGGGTCCCTTTGCCGGCAATCCCAAGGCCGATGCAGCCCGCTACGTCTTTGACGCCTTCCGGGACAAGGATTTCTGGATTGGCGCCTACTTCTCCAAGCCGGACTGGCACTGCGAGTGGTTCTGGAACCCTTACTACGCCACCCCGCGCCGCGGCATCAACTACAAGGTAGAGCAGCACCCGGACTGGTGGCAGAATTACGTTGACTTTACCCAGAACCAGCTGCGGGAGCTCACCGGAGGCCGATACGGCAAGCTGGACATCCTCTGGCTGGACGGCGGCTGGATCACCGGAGACCAGGTGGGCCTCAACGAAGTGCTGGCCGATGCCCGCCGCGTAAGCCCGGGCCTGATCAGCGTAGACCGCACCATCCAGGGGCCCAACGAGAACTACCAGACCCCGGAGCGCAGCATCCCCGACAGGCAGATTGCCCATCCCTGGGAGTCCTGCATCACCCTTTCCAACGACTGGGGCTGGGTGCCCAACGCACCGTATAAATCGGCCCGTAAAGTCATTGGCATCCTCTCGGAGATTGTGGCCAAGGGCGGCTGCTTTGTGCTGGGCGTAGGCCCCACCCCCACCGGTATCATCGAAGGACCGGCCGTAGCCATCCTGGAGGTCATCGGTGACTGGCTGGGCCGATGCGGAGAAGCCATCTACAACACCCGCATCACCCCCAACTACAACTGCGGCAAGACTTGGTTCAACGCCTCCAAGGACGGAAAGACCCTCTATGCCGTCTACGCCCTGGAAGACGGAGAAGAACTCCCCGCCCAGATTACCTGGACCGGCAACCTCCCCAAGGGCGGGAAGGTAACCATCCTCAACAACGGTAAAAAAGTAAAGGCCACCGTCAAGGGTGACCAGGTTACCGTAAA
>CAMVJR010000065.1 GCA_947167855.1 uncultured Bacteroidales bacterium | reverse complement strand
TCAACTTGTTATGTAATAGTAATAACCAATTTACGCAGTGACGTTCTGCCTAAAGCACAGTTTGTGGCGCAGAAGGCCGAAAGTGTGCTTTAGGCGAGGTCAAGGAGTGGGGTAAAGCACGAAATGTGCCCCACAAGGCCGAAAGTGTGCTTTAGGCCGGGTCAAGGAAGAAGGCCGGGTCAAGGAAGAAGGCGGGGGCAAACAGCCGAGCCGGGCTACGAAAATAACGAAGCGGGGAAGTTGACCAGGTAGACCTGGCGGACACCGCGGGTAAGAGCGGTGTAGAGCCACTTGATGTCGTCAGGGACCAGGAAATCCTGCCAGAAGGGGTTGTCAATGAAGACACACTCCCACTGGCCGCCCTGGGCCTTGTGGCAGGTGATGGCGTGGGCGTACTTGAGCTGCAGGGCGGAGTAGAAGGCATCGGCCCGGACGGCATCGTAGCGCTTCTTTTTGGTGGAGAGGTGGGTATAATCGGCCGATACGCCCTCCCACAGGGCCTGCGACTGCTCGCGGGTCAGGGCCGGGGACTCGCTGTCCAGGGTATCCAGCAGCACCTTGCTCTCCACCTCCTGGCCTCCGTAGTCCGGGAAAGCCAGCGTCGCATCGGCAAAATGCAGCCCATAGCGCTCCTCATAATGGCGGATGCGCACCAGTTCGGCTATGTCGCCGTTGGCAATGTAGTCCGTTCCCTCCAGGTCGTCCCTGTAATTGTTCTTGACCACCATCAGGCGGTCGCCGCGGCAGAGTTTCTCCTCCCGGTACAGCACCTGGGCGCGGATGCCGGCGTTGTACCGCACGGCGCGCTTGTTGGAGCGGCAGAGCACCGCCACCTCGTCGGTCCCGTACTTGTCGTAGGCATCGGCCAAAGTCTCCAGCAGCTCTCCCCCACCAATCCGCTTCACATCCGGCAACGCATCAGAGAGCCCCAGATCAGATAATTCAATCGGATCCTCCATGGAATCCAGCAGCACCCGCAGATGCGTGGCATTGACCAGAATGCCGGAGTCCGAAGCCTGCCGGACCACCGTGGTCAGCGTGGCAAACGAAACCCCGCCAAACCCGGCCATGTACTCCGGAGACAGCGCCGGAGAAGCGTCCAGACCCACCGGCGGCAGCTGGGCGGCGTCGCCCACCAGGATGAGCTTGCAGTCGGCCCCCGAACGGACAAACGAGACCAGATCGGCCAGCAGATTGCCCGTTCCAAAAGCCCCGCCGCCGTCGGAAGTGGCAATGCCAATCAGCGACACCTCGTCCACAATGAACAGCGTATGGTGAGCCTTGTTGGGCGCCAGCGAGAACTGGCCCATGCCATCGGCCCCAAAAGATTTCTGCCGATAAATATGCTTGTGAATGGTCGAAGCCGGTTTGCCGCAATAGCCGCTCAGCACCTTGGCCGAACGCCCGGTAGGAGCCAGCAGCACGCACGGCACCTTCAAAGAAGACAGCCCGTTAACCACAGAAGCCAGGGCCGATGTCTTGCCGGTGCCCGCATACCCGTTCACCACCAGGATATCGCCATCGTCGGAGGTCAAAAAGGAGGCAATCTGCCTCAGGAGCTTATCCTGGCAGGGGGTTGTCTCATAGGAAAAACAACCCAGGAAAGTAGAGTACAGAAAGCCCGAGTGGTCCACTAGTACTTCCTGTTAAAGATACCGGAAATCACGGCCAGCACGGGATAAATCTCCACGCGGCCCAGGAACATATCGAAGGAGAAAATGAACTTGAGGATGGCGGGCTCGGCGTTGTAGTTGCCCATGGATCCAATGTCTCCCAGCGACGGGCCCACATTGCTCAAAGAGGCCACAGAGCCCAGGATGGCGTGGTTGTTGGGGTCTCCCACCAGCATACAGATCACGGTGGAAATACCCACCAGCAGGAAATACATGGCAATGTACAGGACCTGCGGATAAATCTCTTCGTCGTGCAGGATGCGGCGGCCCAGACGCACCTCAAAGATGGTGGACGGATACAGAGTCTTGCGAATCTGCATGCGGATAGCCTTGAACAGCACCAGCGCACGGTCCACCTTAAGACCGCCGGAGGTGGAACCCGCGCAGCCGCAAACCAGCGACACCAGCACCAGCATGAAGCAGGCCAGCATGGGCCAGTTGGAGTTGTCCGTCACCGCCAGACCCGAGGTAGAAGCATAGCTCACCACCTGGAACGTACCGTCCAGGAAGGCCTTTCCCCAGCTCATGCCCGCACCTTCAAACTTGAGGGACAGGGCCGTCACAATGGAAATGGCCGTGAGGCAAATGATATAGAACCGCAGGATGGGATTATGTAAAGGCCGAACAGACCTTCCCACCAGCGCCATGAAGATAATGCCAAAATGGATGGACCCCACCAGCATGAAGATGATGGTGAGGATGGAAATGACAGGAGAATTGAAGGCGGCGATGCTCAGGTTCTTGGTAGAGAAACCGCCGGTGGCGCTGACGCTGAAGGCATGGCAGATGGCATCGAACCAGGACATGCCGGCCAGCATATAGGAAACGAAAGCCAGGGCGCCCAGACCCAGGAAAACGGAAGCAAAGATGCTCACGGACTTGTTGGCGCGGCTGCGATAGTCGTCACGCGACAGCGACGACAGCTCCATATTGGTCAGGCGCAGCCGGATGGGCGACGTATTGGGAATAATCAGCAGCAGGAAAACCACAACTCCCAAACCGCCAATGAAATGGGTGGCCGATCTCCAGAAGAGCAGGCTCCGCGGCAGGGCCTCCACGTCCTCCAAAATGGTGGCTCCGGTGGTGGTGAAGCCCGACACGCTCTCGAACCAGGCATTGATCACCGTGAAAGGACCGCCCCACAGGGCATACGGCAGAGCGCCAAAGATGAAAGACAGCAGCCACGACAGGAAAATGATCATGAAGCCGTCCTTCAGGGAGATGTTGGCGTTCTTGCGGGTGAAGATGAAGGGGAAGATACCCACGATGAAGGTAATGGTGAAGCTGATCAGGAGCGGACCCAGGGCACTGTCTCCCCCATCGATGAGCGACACCACCACCGACAACAGCATGAACAGGGCACTCACGAGGAGTGCCACGCCCACGTTGCGGGATATGACCTTCAGATTCATTCGGCCTTTTCTTTAAAATCGGCTATGCGCTTGCGCAGCTGGCGGTTCTCTTCCGTGAGGTCCGTGATGGACTGATTCAAATCGGCCAGCTGGTCGTTTCCGTCAAAGGTATACGTGTAGCGCCTGCGGTAGCTCAGATAATCCCGCAGGTTGTAAAGCATCTTGTACAGCGGATCCACATAGTACGCCAGGATAAAGAACATGAGCAGGAACAGCAGGATGATACCTACGGCCAGGGCCACGGCGCTGGGGATGATGCTCCGGTAAAAGCCGCGGTCAAAGTTCTCGGAATTGGCTTTGAGGTCACTGTGGATGGTTTCTCCCAGGCGGTCCAGATAGGAGCGCATGCGGCCAAACAGCGGCTGCAGGCGGTTGAAGTACCAGTCCCGGGTATCGATGAAGTTGGACTTGAGGACGTCCTCAATCTCCATGGACGCCAGCATATAGGCCGAATAGGCATACAGCACAGAATCCGCCAGCGGTGCCGCTGAAGCGGCGACGGACATGCGCAGGGAATCCGTATGGGTCATGAAGCCATCCTGGTCAAAATCTGGAAGGGCCGATATGTTATCGTCTCCCACCACGGCCAGCAGCTTCAGGTTGTATTGGTCCACGGCATCCACCAGACGCTGGGCCACGCGGAGGTCGTTGATGTTGTCTGCGATCATGCCGGACACGTAGTTGGACATATGGCGGTACTCCACCACCGAGATGACGCTGGACATCAACAAGACCACGGCAATGGCCAGAATGGAGAGAATCATCTTCATTCTCAGCGATAAACGGAAGCCTTGCCACCAGTTTTTAAACTTCACAAACATAAACACAAAGATACACATTTTTCAGGAAATGGAACTTTAAAAAATATTTATTGTTTTTCCTTGTATATTGATAAATTTTTTCATAAATTTGCGCAGCGTAAAAAAGTTTAAGTCATGAGGGAAACGTTTCTAGACAAAAAGGATAATAAAAACTCCCTACTCAAGAAAACTATTCTCTATCTGTGCATTGAACACGGAGAGCATAGTATTGCTTCCATCTCGGAAGCCATAGGTGCGTCTGTTCCCACCGCCACCAAGCTCATCGGAGAGCTTATGAGTGAAGGATTTATGGTAGATTTGGGCAAGTCCGGCACTTCCGGCGGCCGCAGGCCTTCCATCTATGGTCTCAATCCGGAGGCCGGCTATTTCATTGGCGTAGCCATCCGTAACAAGCACGCCAGCATAGCCGTAACGGACTTCAAGGGCGGCCTCATCCACTTCAAGGACGACATCCCCTTCATCATGGAAGCCAACGAAGCCACCATCCACAAGATGTCCGCCACCATCCGCGAATACCTGGACAAGCAAGACCTGGACTGGAACAAGATCATGGGCCTGGGACTCAGCATCCCCGGTCGTGTAAACCCCGTTACCGGTTACAGCAACAGCTACTCGTTTGACGAGCATCGGCCCATCTCCCAAATCCTGGAAGAAGACCTCAATGTGCACGTGGTCCTGGAGAACGACTCCCGAGCCATGACCTACGGAGAATACCTGGGAGGCGGCCTCAAAGAGAAAAACATGCTCTTTGTAAACGTGAGCTGGGGTCTGGGTATGGGCATGATCCTGGAAGGCAAGCTCTACTACGGAACCTCCGGCTATAGCGGAGAGTTCGGCCACTTCCCTCTGCTGGACAACGGACAGATCTGCCGCTGCGGTAAGATCGGCTGCCTGGAGACCGGCGTCTCCGGATCGGCCATGGTCAGACTCATCGGAGAAAGCCTCAGCGCAGGCCGCGCCTCCTCCCTGGCCCCCAAATTCAAGGCCGAAGGCAAAGTAAACCTGAACGATATCCTCACTGCCATCAAGAACGAGGACACCCTGGCCATTGAGACGGTGGAAGAACTGGGAACCAACCTGGGCAAGGGCCTGGCGGGTCTCATCAATATCTTCAACCCTCAGCTCGTGGTCATCGGCGGTAAGGTAGCCGTAGCAGCCGGAGACTATCTCATGCTGCCCATCCGCACCGCCATCAAGCGGCATGTGCTCAACATCGCCAACCAGGACACCACCATCAAACTTACTCAACTCAAGCAAAAAGCGGCCCCCATGGGAGCAGCGCTCCTTGTACGCGGCCGTATGTTAGGAATTCTATAAACTAATATGCCTAAAATCTCCAATCTCGGCTCTCGGATGCCGTCTTCCCCCATCCGAAAGCTTGCTCCGCTTGCCCGGGAGGCCAAAAAAGAGGGCGTTAAAGTGTACCACCTCAATATTGGCCAGCCAGACCTTCCCACCCCTCAGAAGGCCCTCGATGCGCTCAAGAACGTAGACCGCAAAACCCTGGAATACAGCCCCTCAGAGGGTTATCCGGGCCTGCGTGAAAAACTGGTAGGTTATTACAAGAAGTTCAACGTAGACGTAACGCCCGACGAGATTATCGTCACCTGCGGCGGTTCCGAAGCCATCCTCCTGGGCCTCCTCAGCTGCCTGGACCCGGACGACGAGCTCATCATGGTGGAACCCGGCTACGCCAACTATATTTCCTTTGCCAAGACGGCCCATATCAAGGTCAAGACCGTTACCTCCCGCATCGAGGACGGCTTTGCCCTGCCGCCGGTAGAGGCCTTCGAAGAAGCCATCGGCCCTAAAACCAAGGCCATCCTGCTTTGCAATCCCTCCAACCCTACGGGTTACGTCTATACCCCGGAAGAACTCCAGAAGATCAAGGAAATTGTAGTTAAGCACGACCTCTTCCTCTTCTCCGACGAGGTATACCGCGAGTTCCGCTACAACGGCCAGCCGTATGTGAGCGCCCTGTCCCTGGGCATTCCGGAGCACGTGATTATGATTGACTCCGTGAGTAAGCGCTACTCCGAGTGCGGTATCCGTATTGGCATGCTGGTTACCCACAACAAAGAGGTGCACGACACCGTCATGAAGTTCTGCCAGGCCCGCCTGAGCCCGCCCCTGCTGGGACAGATTGTGGCCGAAGCTTCCATCGAAGGCACGGAGCAGTACGCCAAGGAGTGCTTTGACGAGTACAAGGCCCGCAGAGACTTCTTCATCAAGGGTCTCAACGAGATTCCCGGCGTGTACTCCCCTATGCCCGGTGGCGCCTTCTACACGGTGGCCAGCCTGCCGGTAGAGGATGCCGAAGACTTCTGCCGCTGGCTCCTCACGGACTTCCGCCTGAACGGAGAGACCGTGATGATGGCCCCGGCCGCCGGCTTCTACAGCACGCCCGGCCTAGGTAAGAACCAGGTAAGAATGGCTTACGTATTAAAAGAAGAAGATCTGGCCCAGGCCCTGAAAGTACTCAGAGCCGCACTGGCTACGTATAAAGACCGCCATTAACGGAGATTACCTCTCCCGTCACGTAAGAGGCCGCTTCGGAAGCTAAAAAGCCGACGACAGCGGCCACTTCTTTGGGCTCTCCAAAGCGGGCGGCGGGGATGTCCTTCTTGAGAGTGGCCTCGTCCAGGCCTTCCACCATGTCCGTCTTGATGAAACCGGGCGCCACGGCGTTCACGGTGACCTTCTTGCGGGCCACTTCCTGGGCCAGGGCCTTGGTAGCGGCAATCATTCCGCCCTTGGCGGCCGAGTAGTTGGTCTGCCCCGGCAGGCCCTTGAGGCCGCTCAGGGAGGCTACGTTCACAATTCGGCCATATTTGTGGAGGAGCATCTGCTCCAGGACGGCCTTGGTGGTATAGTACCAGCCGTTGAGATTGGTATTGAGCACTTTCTCCCACTCCTGCGGCTCCAGCCAGATGAGCAGGTTGTCCTTGCGGATGCCGGCATTGTTCACCAGCACCTCTATATACTCGCCGGGATGGGCCTCCTGCCAGCCGCCGATGGCCGCCTTCACAGCCTCAGGGTCTCCCACGTCAAACTTGAGGAGCTCTCCCTCACCTTCAATGAGGGCCAGGGCTTCTTCGGCCGCCGTCTGGTTGGACACATAGTTGATGAGCACATAGTACCCCATCTGGTGGAGTTCCTGGCAAATGGCGCGACCGATGCCGCGGCTTCCGCCGGTAACAAGGGCAGTTTTCATACCTTAATATTTGGAGGTTAGTACTTTATACGTATTGAGGGCGCTGATGCAGGTGCCCAGCACGCCGTGCAGGCCAATGTTCTGTCCCGTGAGATAGAGCCAGGGAATGGGCGTCTCCGGGGGAAGATAATCGGCCGATGTAAATTTCTTGATGCCGAAGGCCGTGCCTCCGGGGGTGCCGGTGTAGCGCTCCCAGGTTTCGGGGGTGCTCACCCAGAATTTGGAGATGGAGAACAGCAGGTCCGGGATGCGGGTGGCGGCAATCTCCTTGATCTCGTCGGGGGTGATGGGCGCAAAACCCAGCAGGTCCACGCTGCGGGCGTAGCCGTCGGCATCGGCCTCTCCAAAATGGATCATCACCTTGTTCTGGATAAAGATGTCGTGGTCTACCCAGGGGAGCATGGCCTCCCGGAGCTTGCAGTTGAGCGTAACCACGCCGGGGCCGTCTTCCAGCTTGCTCAGGCGCTTGAGATAGGAGGAGCGCACATGGTCTTTGAGCAGGCCGAAGGTCACCCGCGGATGGATGGCCGATACAATAATGTCCGACCGGAAGGTGCTGGTGTCCGAGCAGATGACCTCACGGTCCTCGATGCTCACCACCTTCTTATTGAGGCGGATGTCCTGCGTCTTCACCAGCGCGTCGATGAGCGTTTTGCCGCCGCCCTTGAGGCGCCAGGTGCTGCCGTTGTAAGGTTCGGCCACGTGCTTGAACTCGTCCGGCGTACCGGAAGAAAGACGCATAAAGGGGCCTCCGTCAATATATTCGTCCTCCCCTGCCTTTTCCCAGGGAAGATAATTCAGGCCGAAGGGTTCCAGGATCTTGCGAAGCGGACCGCCCGGTTCCATACCGCCCACGGAGTGGAAGCCCGTGTCAAAGCGGATGCCCTCACGGACGAAGGTCTGAAGCGCGCCACCAGGCTGTGCCCCCTGTTCCAGGATGGTCACATCCCACCGGTCCCGGTTCAGAAGTTTCCCCAGGAACAGGCCGCCCAGGCCGCCGCCAATGATGAGAACCTGCCTAGACATTCTTTATAATAAGGGTAGAATTGGTTCCTCCAAATCCGAAGGAATTGGACAGGAACGTATCAAAATGGGCCTCCATGGTGGTGGCCGGGATGAGCAGATGACAGCTGTCCTCGTCCGGATTCTCAAAGTTGATGTTACCGGCGATGAAGTCGTTCTTCATCATGAGGATGGAGTAAATAACCTCAGAGGCGCCGGCCATCCACATCTCGTGACCGGTCTGGCTCTTGGTGGAGGTAATGGGAACGGTCTTTTCTCCCAGTACGCGCAGCAGGGCCTTGGCCTCGTTGGCGTCTCCCACGTGCGTGGAAGTAGCATGGGCATTCACGTAACCAATCTCCTTGAGAGACACGCCAGCCCGCTTGATGGCCATCTCCAGCGAACGGGCCGGACCATCCACGTTGGGCGAAGAAATGTGGTCACCGTTGGCGCTGAAGCCGTAGCCCAGCACCTCGGCAATGATGGGAGCACCTCGCTTGACAGCGTGCTCGTACTCTTCCAGGATCACGGTAGCCGCACCGCCGCCCGGAACCAGGCCGTCACGGTCCCGGTCAAACGGACGCGAAGCCTTGGCCGGAGCATCTTCCCGGGTAGAGAAGGCCGATATACCATCGAACGATCCGGTAGCCTCCGAATTCACCTCCTGGGCACCGCCGCAGACCACCATGTCCTGCAGGCCATTCTGGATAAGCAGAGCACCCAGGCCGATGGCATGCGAACCACTGGCGCAAGCCCCCGACACGGTAAGGTTAATTCCCTTGAGGCGGAAGATCACACCCAGGTTCATGGTCACGGTGGAGTTCATGCTCTGGAAAATGGCACCGCTGCCACAGAGCATGGTATCGTTCTTTTCTCTGATCTTGGCTATGGAATCATACACGGCCTTGGCCGTGCTGTCGTTTCCGTACAGCAAACCCACCTCGTGGGCGTCCAGATAATCCTGGTCAATCTTGGCCTGAGCCAGCGCATCGCGCGTGGCACAGTATGCATACAGGGCCGGCTCCGGCATATACACGCGCTGGGCCCTGGGCAGTTCCTTCTTCAGATCCGGCAGCGGCACATACGACGTAAGCCCACTCCGGAAACCCATCTCCTTCCGCGCCTGGTCCAGCACAATCCCACTCTTCCCGCTATACAGCGAATCCCTCACCTCCTCCAGGGTCACCCCAAGACAAGACCAAATGCCCATTCCGGTAATAACAACTCTCTTCATAATTTCTTTAATAGGTATAAGGATTACAAATATAATGATATTTTCCCACATACCCCACTCCACCCTCAGAATTCACCGTCTCCCCTAGCCCAACGTCCCACGCCTTGGACCTTTTGACCAGGTCTGGAGGGGGTGTACATACCCCCTATGTACGGCACATACCCGGTATGTGCGCCCTTGGGTGAGACGGGCACCGCCGCCTCGGGAACGAGGCTCGGCGGCTACAGGCTTTGCCTGTTGCCCGGCGTGGTGGGAGCAGGATGGACGGAAGGCACCGCCGCAGGTGAGAGGAGAGAACGTCGCAGGTGGAAGGGATTAGTGTCCCAGGTCGAGGGGAATAGTGTCCCAGGTCCGCATTTTTTCGCTAGCCTGCGACGGTAGAACGCACAGGAGGCCGAGAAGCGTCGCCGGTGAAGAGAAAAATACGGACCTGCGACGTTTTGACTCCTGACCTGCGACGCCAGGCGGGAGATCCCGGGACAAAACCCGGGATGAGGGAATAGGGCCTGGCGGTTAACAGGCTGATAAACAGAGAGATAAACAAGTGAACCCACGTGATTTTGAAGGGGTGCCAGCACAAAGTACGGAGCGAAGCGACAGGGCCTGCAGGCCCGCACGCCGTCTTCTGACGGTGAGCCCCTCCCCTGAGGGGAGGGGTTTCGGGAGGGGGTAACGTAATAGGCGCGGCTTGCCGCGGTTCT
>CAMVJR010000064.1 GCA_947167855.1 uncultured Bacteroidales bacterium | reverse complement strand
TAGGCGTAATTCTTATATCCTCCGGTTAATCCAGTGGATGACCAAATATCTGTTTTATTTTCAAAGTTCTTTTGAAATTGAAATAAGGTACTTGTACATGTTTCATCAACTGCTGGGATATACCATTTAATATTGTTGTTGGCATTCAATTGATTGCATAATGCGAAAGCAGGATAAAGAGTCTCCCAGTTGGTAACCGATAAGATTTCTTCGAAATTCTTGACCCCATCTTTATAGTCATTCGCTATTTCTACACTTTCCGTTGACCAGGCGGCTTGACCTAAATAAATATACGCATATAGCCCTTTCCAAACATCACGAAAGAATACTGTCGCTGTTTGTCCGTTTTCATTATATGTGTCTCCGACACCATATTTGCTCTGGTATACTTTAAGAACCTTTTCAAATCCTGGTATAGAAATAATCGCATTTCGACTTTCAGTTGTAGCGGTAACGCGAACAACAAGATTTGTTTTCCCTTGTAAACTAACGCTACACCAATCTTCCGAACTAACAAAATTATCTGATGTAAGATCTACTTGGCATGATATCGATATTTCGTAACTAGAACTATTTTTATCAAAATAGTATTCTCCCCCACTATAATTGTAAAAAACTATGTTTGTACCATCTTGTTCGATTAATACTTCTTTTCTTATATCGAATGCTGGTGCGCTAACGATTAGTTTTGTAGTACGCTTTTGATCGCTACAATTTGGGGCAGTTCTAAACGAAAGATATGACCCGGAGTTAGGTATTTCTCCAACATCATATATAATACTGTCGTCGTACTCAACTTTAATGTCTTTGGCCGTAAATGGCGAATATTTTAATTGAATACTATATTTGCTTCCTACGGGGGATAGCCCCTTGAGTCCCCCACTTACTTCAAATGTGGCGCCTTTCTGAAATATTTGGAGTGTTGATAATTCCTTGTCTCCCCGTTTTAGTGTAAGCGTCGCTGACCTTAAAGCTAATGAATAATTATTTTGAGAAGTTATACGTACTATGGTTTTTGAGCTTTCTTTGAGAAGTGAAGGCTCGCACCATTTCTCATTACTTTCAATCATTAATTCCTCAAAAGGAACATTTCCTTTTACTGCTATTGATGTTTTCGTTAGATTCTGCCCAACGCACGGTAGTGACACGTAACCACTTAATTCAGCCCATGGTGTTTCTCCGTCTTGCGTTAATGTAATTGTCGTTTCTTTTCCGTATAAAGTCTTTACATGTAAAACTCCTGAATTGGTATTTATAGATGTATTAGCTGAGTGCTGAATCATAATTGAATTTTGCACTTTTGATTCCTCCCTTATGGTAAATGGTCCTTCTATAGAAGCATCATATGGAATGATGGTGGAATTATTAAAATCAATAGTAAATACTCCACTCCCCTTAGGAAGTGTATACGAGCTCTGCGCTATCGAAATAACTTCATCAATCCCAGCAAACGGCTTTTGGTACTTTATCTCTGCGCCAATTATGCCATTTGTCTCAGCCGCAAGAATCCAGTCTATTACATAAATACGATAATATGTTTTTTTCGCGTAAACGATATAACCGTTGCCCGGGGCGATTGCGACTTGTTGGGCCCAGCCATTAAGTGGAATACTTACAATGTTTCCCAGTCCTTTGACTTTCCCTATGGAAACTACCTCACCCCCACTTACGACTAAATTATTACCGTTAGAGATTTGAATACAGTCGTCGAGCATTGTTCGCCCATAGTCACTGTTTCTCATCTTGAGAGTAATTGTTCCTTCGGGATCAGGGACAGTTACATTAGGACTAACTGGCTCGTTGTTATCATCATTTGGCTCGTTTTTGCCGCATCCAGCAAATAGAATCAATGGAAGCACGAGCGAAAGAAGCTTGATTTGATATAAGTGTTGCATAATTGTATAGGTTGTTTTAGAAATTCACTATGACCCCGACACCGTGCCTAGTAAAGCCAACATTCATACTAATCTGTTGATTGAGTTTCCGATTAGTCTCTTCCTCAACCCAATCTAGACGTTTGTTCCCGATAATTTTGAGAGGAATACCAGCACTTAGAGCGGCAAGACCAGCGGAGAAGATAGCATATCCGATAATCATAATAGGTCCGACTTTATTCAAGTTGTCACTATAGTCATACTGATCCCCCCATGTCTGGCCCGTATTGGGGTCGTAGTACCAAGTATGCTTTATTGTACCGAAGGCGCCAAGAACTCCGGCAAGTGCTATTCCGCCACCCACTCCAGCAGTTGCTGCTCCTACAATTGTGAGGGTATTACCAAGTTTGCGTTGCTTAATCGCTCTCGAATAGGTCTCTTCATAAATATCATTTCCTATGACCTGACGGATTTCCTCTTCGCTGAGTTTGTTCCCATTTAGGTAGAAATCTCCTTTAGAAATACTGACTCTCCCATTATATAACTGAGGTACAGGGAAAAATGATGACTCAATCGCAGAAGAGTCCAAATCGACATCATAAATGCTACTGGTTTGTGCTTGCATCACGTTCGAGACCAAGCAAAGGATAGCGGCTATCCCAACGAAAGTCATGTGTTTCATACATATGTGGTTTTGTGGTTACTGCTCTTAACCTATGACCATGGTATCGACAGAATAATATAAAGAGGCGCAGAGCTTTAACTATATCTTCTCGGAAGGGTTCTGGTAAAACCTCAGATGGAAAATAAGCAAAACTCTGCGCCTAAAGCACAGGGAACCAGCTTATCGCCATCCTATAAAAATTTACCAGATTTTTCCGAGCGATAAGGTACGCTTTCGCGTTCCAAATATGTCCTGTGACCTACTGGTCAACGCTACAAATATAATGATAATTTATAAATATACATATCGACACATACTATAAAGCATTAAAACACTCTATTTACTACTTCTCAGGTAAGATGTGGGACTTCCACGACTCCGAACTGGCCAACTTAATCGCGTCCGCCGATGTGCTGAACAAGCTGATAGGATTACAAGGAGCAACATAAGAAAAGTACTTCTGTAAGCCCCTTAATCCGTATCCTTCGAAAGTAGAACTCACAGAAACTCATTACCGCCGCCACGTTACGCTTCTCTCGCTGTTCTCGTGCTTTGGTCGTGAAAAGGACAGTAATCGATGATCCACGTCCGACTTATGTGTTTTTTTGATAATTCCAAATTCTGGCAAGCCTTGCCAAGATTTGGGGTTTATGGGTGTTGCAATGATCTTTGTGTAAAAAAGGAGAGACTGTTATGAATGATGAATTAGTGTTAGTTCAGAATCTGATTTACGAGATTCGTGGAAAAAAGGTGATGTTAGACTCAGACCTTGCCAAACTGTATGGCGTAGAAACTAGAGAGCTAAAGCAGGCTGTACGACGAAACATTAGTCGTTTCCCGGAAGACTTTATGTTTGTTCTAAGCATAGAGGAAAAGAAGGCTATGCTTTCAAGATCACAATTTGTGACCTTGGAGAATCGGCAGGTCGGCCGTGGCTCAAACACAAAGTATAGGCCGTTTGTGTTCACAGAACAGGGTGTTGCAATGCTTTCTTCTGTTTTGCATAGCGAGACGGCCATTCAGGTGAATATCTCAATAATGCGAACTTTTGTTAGGGCCCGCGAGTATTTATTGACCACATCCTCCTTAACTGCAGAAGTAAGGGAACTAAGAGCAAAGCTCGATTTATTACAATTACAGCAGGAAGAGAATCTGGGCGCCTTCAATGACTTATCTGAGGATATCCGGAAGGATATTGAGGCTCTTTATTTGGCTATCGCAGAGTTGTCGGTTCACCCGCAAATCCAAGCAAAAAGGGAGAAGATAGGGTTTAAGCGAAGTGACGAAGATTAGTGCTGGCTTGGTCTTGTGAGCTGAAGGATTTCGTAATGAGTAGGAAAAGTAATATCTTTGTGGCATTATGGAAGATACATTTGACGTAAAGATGCTGAGCGACAGCAGGGAAGGAGCTGTGAGAAAAACCTCTTTCCAGACTTGTGCTGTAGTGTGCTCAGAACAGATTGACATTGAGACGGAAGGCGATACCATCCGTAAAGTTCAATATACCAAGGGTTGTCATGGGAACACGCAGGGCCTGTCTACACTGTGTGTGGGCATGAAGGTGTCCGATGTGATTGCCCGCCTGGAGGGCATCAACTGCAAGGCCCATGGTACAAGTTGCCCGGACCAGTTGGCTCGCGCTCTTAAGAAACTCTAGAGCAGAGTTAGTAACTCGGCGAAATCTTCTATGATGTACGTGGCGCCGGCGGCGGCAAGGGCCGAACGGGAGGCGTTGCCGTAGGTGACGGCGCAGGTGAGGGCACCGGCACGGGAGCCCATCAGAATGTCTACCGGCATATCGCCCACCACTAGGGTGTCGGCGGCGCTGTAACCCATTTCACGAAGGGTTTTGAGAACGGGTTCGGGGTCCGGTTTGGCTTTGTCCACATTGTCTGCACCCAATACATAAGAGATGTAGGGGGCAATGCCCATATCCTGCAGGAAGCCCTTCAGGGAGGCCGAAAGGCGGGAAGAGGCCACGGTGAGCACATAGCCCCGTTCATAGAGAGTGACCAGCGTCTCCTTCACGTGCGGAAAGAGATTGGGAATCATAATCTTGCGGTTCTGCTCAAAGATGGCTCGGTACGTGGCGGCGCAAGTGGCGGCCTCAGTGGGCGAGAGCCCCGGCAAAAGCTGGTCAAAGCCTGCCTCGAGCGGAACGCCTATGGTGGCGGCAATGGCGTCTTCCGAAGCCTCAGGGTAGCCCAGCTTCTTAAGCGTCATCCGCATAGTGGTCACAATATTGCCCCGGGTGTCTCCCAGCGTGCCGTCAAAGTCAAAGATAATCAGTTTCATAAGCTAGACCGGCAGGGCGTCGTAGAAGAGACTGTAGGAGGTGAAGAAGAAAAGGAGCAGCAGCAGGGCCAGCCAACAGGGCAGGAGGCAGAAAAAGATAACGGCCCAGATGAGGGCGGTAACCGGCGTAAGCACCAGCCGCACCAGAAAACGGGCCGAATTGCAAAAAGCCTTGTCCTTGATCTTCCGGCAAAGGAACTCAGCCGTAAACCACATAGGGAAGCTGAGCACGGCGGCCAGCAGCCAGAAAGGGAAGAGCAGGATGCTCTGCCACAGAGGGAGCTTGCCGGAAGGGGCCGAAGGCCACACCAGGGCCGAAAGCCGCTGGTGAAGCTCCTCGCGGAAGGCCTGGTACTGTTCGGCCTCCGTCTTGTTGGCATTGGTAGCCAGGAAGGCATTCACGTCTATGGGCTCACCAAACTTGATATGGCCGAACCTTCTGTAATGGAAGAAGTCGCCGTAGTTGATGCCGGTGGGCACCACATAGGTCTGGCGCTGGGCGGCGCTGCGGAAAGCCAGGCGGGCTATGCCCTTCTGGATGGGCTGCACCTCGCGTCCGGGCGTGTGACGGCCTTCCGGGAAAAGGCAGAAAGGTACTTCGTTGGCCAGGACCTCGTCAATCTCTTCAAAAGTCTTGTAGTTGTCCGTCACGGAGCGCAAACCGTCGCGTTCGCGGGTCATAGGAAGAATCCTCAGAAAGCGGAGCGCCTTGTTGGCTAGGGGCTTGCGGAAGATATCGGCCCTAGCTCCAAAGACCGTGGGCTCCCTGCGGGTCTGCAGCACCATCAGCGCATCCATCAGCGTGTTGGTGTGGTTGGGCGCTATGATGACGGCTCCGTTGTCGGGAAGCTCTCCTTCGGCCTTGAAAATGCCAAAGCTGGCCCGGGTGCAGTAGTCTACATACGGGCGAAGGAGGCTGTACGCGCGGTTATGCTCCCAGATCTTAGGCATCTCTCTTGCTCAGGTTGAAGATGGTGGCTACGGTAAGGCCGGAAATGATGTGCCAGATACCCCACCAGGCCGTAATGACCAGCATGCCTCCGTGCGGCGGGAAACCGGCAAACAGGGACGTACCCAGCATGAGGGCCAGGCCCAGGCCGGAGTTCTGGATGCCCGTCTCGATGGTGAGGGTGCGGCGGTCGCGGAACGGGACCTTGGCAATGGTTCCCACGCCAAAGCCAATGCTCAGAGCCAGGAAATTGTGGATGAGAACCACAATGAAGATGTACTTGATGCATTTGAGGAAGGCGTCCAGGTTGCTGCCGAAGGACAGCACCACCATGGCAATGAAAATCACGATGGACAGCCACTGCAGGGGCTTCTTAAGGGCATTGGCCACCTTGGGCAGGTACTGGTTGGTAAGGATACCCAGACCCAGCGGAATACCCAGCAGGATAAAGATGGTCTTGAACACATCCCACAGCGGAATCACCAGGGTAGGGATTTCGGCCGATACGGCGGCGCTGTGCAGGTAGATGGAACCCCAGCACCAGAAGTTGAAGGGCGTCAGGAGCACCGCCAGGGCGGTGGAAATGGCCGTAAGGCTTACGGAGAGCTCCACATTGGCCTTGGCCAGGGAACTCATGAAGTTGGAGATATTGCCGCCCGGGCAGGCCGCCACCAGGATCATGCCCAGGCCCATCATGGGCGAAATCCAGCCCGTGAGCAGGATGGCCAGCAGGCAGGTAAGCGCCGGCAGCAGCACCAGCTGGCAAAGGATGCCCAGCAGCACGCTCTTGGGCTTTTTGAAGACCTCTACAAAAATGTGGGGCTTGATGCCCAGGGCGACGCCGTACATCACAAAGGCCAGGACAATGTTGATGGTATTCATACCACCGGCATTCAGGGTAACCTGGATGCTGTCGATGGTATTCATTACTTCCTGTGTCATATAGTATTAGGTTTTAGTCGTTGATGACAAGGCCGTCATAAGCGGGCCGAACATCTTCCGGCAGCTCATGGCAAAACTCCTCATAGGGAGGGAAGGCATGGCTCAGATGGGTGAGCCAGGTATGTTTGGCACCAATGCGGGCCGATAGTTCCAGAGCCTGCTCCAAAGAGAAGTGCGAATGGTGGGGATAGTACCCCACGGTATTGAGGGTCACATGCTCCAGGCCCCGGAGCTTCTCCAGCTCGGAATCGGGCAGGGAACTCATGTCCGTAATGTAGGCGATGTTGCCAAAGCGGAAGCCCAGCACGGGCATCTGGTCGTGGTACCCGCGGATGGGAATCACGTTGGGGCGCTCCCGCGGCGCCTCCAGCACGGCGTTGTCAGAGGGCTTGAGGCTGCCATCGGCCTGCCTGTAAAAGTAGCCCTGGTCGTGTACCCACTCCAGGTCTCCGGTGCCCTGCAGGGAGTCTACCCGGAAAGGCCGATCATCAATGAGGTGGATGTGCCACTCCGGTGCGCCGGGGTACTTGTGCTCTGCAAAAGCGTAGGCGTAGTCGTTCCGAAGTGTCTTCAGGACCTTTTCTTCGCAGTAAATCTCGGCGGCCTTGCGGTCTATGTAGTTGAACGAGCGCACGTCGTCCAGGCCGCCGGTATGGTCTTTATGGTTGTGCGTGAGGAGGATGGCGTCCAGGTGACGGATATCGGCCCGCAGCATCTGGGTGCGGAAATCGGGACCGGCGTCCACCAGGATGTTGAGCCCGTCCATTTCAATGAAGGCCGATGCCCGGAGCCGCTTGTCCCGCGCGTCCGCCGACCGGCACACCCGGCACTGGCACCCAATGATGGGCACCCCCTGCGACGTTCCCGTCCCCAAAAATGTGAGCTTCACACTCATAGCACAATCTTTTCCAAAGTATTCACCCGTGCGGGGTCGTAAGGCCGCTCCACCCGGATGTAATTGCCCGTGTAGCCGCCCATGATGCCGTTCTTGACGGACGACTCCCACAGCACGGTCTCTTCCAGGCCCTTGTTGGCCGCCACAAACTGGGCGTGCAGTTCTTCGCATAGCGCCTCCAGCCGGGCCACTCGTTCCGTCTTAAGGCTGTCCTGCACCTGGTCCTTCCACTCCGCGGCCCGCGTACCGGGACGACGGGAGTAGGGGAACACATGGATGAAAGCCGGCCGAACCCGCTCCTTCAGGAACGTGTACGTCTCCTGGAACAGCTCCTCGGTCTCTCCCGGCAGTCCCACAATCACGTCAATCCCAAAGAATACCTGCGGCTCTCCCGGCCTTTCCAGGGCCTTCCGGATATAATCAATGCGGGAAGCGAACAACTCCGTATCGTACCGCCTTCCCACCTTCTTGAGCAACGTATCGCTGCCGCTCTGCAGCGGAATATGGAAATGCTTCTGGAACTTGGTCCCGGAAGCAATCCAGTCCACAATCTCCGGCGTAATCAGATTGGGCTCAATGGACGAAATCCGGTACCGCTCAATCCCTTCCACCTCATTCAGGGCCTTCAGAAGGTCCAGGAAACTCTCACCGGTAGTCCTTCCAAAGTCTCCCGTATTAACCCCCGTGAGCACCACTTCCTTTACCCCCTCTGCCGCAATACTCTCCGCCATCTTCACGCATTCACAAATGGGAATATTCCGGCTCCTGCCCCTGGCAAACGGCACCGTGCAATAAGCACAAAAGTTGTCGCACCCGTCCTGCACCTTCAAAAAGGAACGCGTCCGCTCCCCGCTGCTATAGGCGCCAAACACTCCCGAAGTGGAGGAGGGTGTTGTCTCCGCAACGGAGGGAATAATCTCCTTTTTCTCCGTGGCACCAAACACCTTCCAGACACCGTCGATGGCCAGGAGCTGGTCTTTGCGGAGTTCGGCGTAGCAGCCGGTGACCACGATGCGGGCTTCGGGGGCTGTCTTGTGGGCGCGGCGGATGAGGTTCCGGGACTTCTTTTCGGCCGTTTCTGTTACGGCGCAGGTATTGATGAGGTAGACATCGGCCTGGGCGGTCCAGGGAACGACCTCCCATCCGGCGGCTACAAAACCGCGCTCGTAGGTGGACGTCTCGGCGTAATTGAGCTTACAGCCCAGGGTGGTGAATGCTATCTTCATGCGCTAAGGATCAAAAATACACAGGGCCTCTTGCCAATGGTAAGGGGCTTGGACTTCCACTCTGCTACCGTGTGAGTCTGGATAAACTGGTCGGGGCAGGTGAGATTGGCGGCTACACAGACACGGGTGTGGCCATTGAGGCAAGACAACAAGTCTGCCATCAGGGAATCATTCCGGTAGGGCGTCTCAATGAGAATCTGCGTCTGGCGAGCACTGGCCGATCTTTTCTCCAGCGTACGCAGGGCGGCCCGTCTCTCCTCCGTCTTGGCGGGGATGTAGCCCACAAAGGCAAACGACTGGCCGTTGAGGCCGGAGGCCATGAGGGCCAGCATGAGGGAAGACGGTCCCACCAGGGGAACCACTTCGATTCCGTGCCGATGGCACAGGGCCACCAGAAGGGCACCGGGATCTGCCACGGCGGGAAGGCCGGCCTCGGAGAGAAGGCCCACATTTCGGCCCTCATCAAAGAGCTTGGCAAAGGCCTCTACCTCCTGCGGACGGGTGTGCTCGTTGAGCTCGTGGAACTCCAGGCCGTCAATATGCCCCTTGAGCCCGGCGGCCGACAGGAACCGACGCGCCGTGCGGAGCTCCTCCACCACAAAGCAATTGAGGGTGGGGATGACCTCCAGGACGGAAGCCGGGAGCACCCGGGCCGGGTCTCCTTCTCCCAGGGGAGTGGGTATGAGGTATAATTTACCTTTGGACATGGGCTTTACCGGTTGTATCTATCTGAATCTTTACTTCTTTCAGGGGTTGCTTGGCCTCTTCCAGGGCTCGCTGCTCCTTCTGGGCGCGGGTGCTGAAGAGCTCCCGGAACAGTTGGGCAAAGGTGTTGAACTCCATCTGGTAGGCAATACCGGCACCGTGGCGCTGGCTGTTATCCAGGAAGGAGGAGAGTTGGTCGGCGGCGTGGGTGAAGAGGTTGAGCCGCAGGGCGCCGTTGCGCGTGAGCTTGATCTCCGCGTCCACGTTACCGGCCACCTCGTTGGTGGAGGTGGCGCCCAGGCGCTCGCGGTTGCCCACGGAACCGTTCACAATGACGCGGTTGTTGAACAGCTGCGTGCTCACGGCCACGTCAAACAGGTTGGTACCATACTGGGTGGACTTGTAGTTGAGACCCAGGTCCAGCGGAATGTTCAGCTTCTGGAAGATGTTGTTGAGCTGGCCGGACATGATACTGGAGACGTTGGAGAAGAGCACGTCGGAGCCTCCTGCGCTAATGCCGGACTCTTCCGAGGGCAGGAAGTTGCCGGCCACCAGCAGGTAGATGAACTGCTTCTGGATCTTGTCCT
>CAMVJR010000063.1 GCA_947167855.1 uncultured Bacteroidales bacterium | reverse complement strand
ACCCCGGCCATCATCGCCCCCAACGACCTCCGCGAGAAATTCTTCGCTCCTTTCCTGGAGTGCTTCCGCGCCGGTGCCCTCACCATTATGGTCAACTCCGCCTCCATCAATGGCATTCCCACCCACGCCAACTCCATGCTTCTGACCGGCTGGGTCAAGGAAGAACTGGGCTGGGACGGCATGGTGGTAACGGACTGGGCCGATATTGACAACCTGTATACCCGCGACCACGTGGCCGCCGATAAGCGCGAAGCCGTGAAGATAGGTATCAACGCCGGTATCGACATGATCATGGATCCGTACGATCCCGAGTGCTGCAACGTGATTGTGGACCTGGCCAAGAGCGGAGAGATCCCGATGTCCCGTATCGATGACGCCGTGCGTCGTGTCCTGCGTCTGAAGGTACGTCTGGGCCTGTTCGAGAATCCCACCTGGGAGAAGGAGTATCCCATGTTCGCTTCCCAGGCCTTTGCCCGCGAATCCTACGACGCGGCTGTGGAGAGCGAGGTTCTCCTCAAGAACGAAGACGGTATCCTGCCTCTCAAGGGCACGGAGAAGATTCTGGTTACCGGCCCCAATGCCAACAGCCTGCGCACGCTTAACGGCGGCTGGAGCTACACCTGGCAGGGCGCAGCCGATGACTATGTTCCCCATTTCAATACCATCCTGGAAGCCCTCCAGCACCGTTTCCCGGGCAAGGTGAGCTACGAGCCCGGTGTGGTATACGACCAGACTCCCATGATGTGGGAGAATGAGGACGCTTCCGGCATCCAGAAGGCCGTCATGGCGGCTTATAAGGCCGATGTCATTGTGGCCTGCGTGGGTGAAAACACCTACTGCGAGACGCCCGGTAACATGGACGACCTCAATCTCTCTGCCAACCAGAAGCAGCTGGTGAAGGCCCTCTCCGCCACCGGCAAGCCCATCATCCTTATCCTGAACGAGGGTCGTCCCCGTCTGATCGGTGACATTGAGCCGCTGGCCAAGGCCGTGGTGGACGTGATGCTCCCTTCCAACTATGGCGGAGAGGCCCTGGCCTCCCTCCTGTCCGGAGACGTCAACTTCTCCGGCAAACTGCCCTTCACCTATTCCAAGCATATCAACGCCCTCCATACCTACGACTACAAGGTATCCGAGCACCGCGAGACCATGGCCGGCTCTTATAACTACGATGCCATCATGGACGTGCAGTGGCCCTTCGGCCACGGTCTCAGCTACACCACTTTTGCCTACAGCAACCTAAAGGTGGACAAGACCGAATTCGGCCCGGAAGATGTGCTCAAGGTGTCCGTGGAAGTGACCAATACCGGCAGCATTTCCGGTAAGGAGTCCGTGCTGGTGTACAGCTCCGACCTGGTGGCTTCCCTCATCCCGGATGTCAAGCGCCTGCGTGCCTTTGACAAGGTAAAGCTGCTTCCCGGTGAGAAGCAGATCCTTACCTTCGAGATCCCCGCCTCCCGCCTGGCCTTTGTAGGGGCCGATGGCAAATGGCGTCTGGAAGAAGGCGACTTCCGCATCTCCTGCGGCGGTCTGGGTGTGATGACCCGTTGCAACAAAACGAAAGTTTGGGATCAACCGAACATATAATGGAAACAAGAAGTGATGTGTTTTTGCGGGAGGTCAGGGAGAACCTGACCTCCGGCGTTTTGCCTTACTGGCTCAACCTGAAAGACCCCCGTGGGGGCTTTTACGGGGAAGTGACTTCCGACGGAACCGTTCTGTACGACGCCCCGCGCGGCGTGATCCTGAACGCCCGCATCATCTGGTCGTTTGCCGCGGCATACCGGTACCTGCCCCAGACGGAGTACCTGGTGGCGGCCGTGCACGCCCGCGACTATTTCCTGGACCATTTCTGCGACCACAAGTATGGCGGCGTGTATTGGAGCGTGGACAGCCAGGGAGAGCGCCTGGATACCAAGAAGCAGCTCTATGCCCAAGGCTTTGCCATCTATGGCCTGTCGGAACTGTATAAGGTAACCAAAGACGACGAGGTGCTCAAGAACGCCATCAACCTGTACAAGGTGGTGGAAACGCATTTTGCCGACCGCGCCAACGGCGGCTATATCGAGGCCCTGGCCCGGGACTTCTCCCCGCTGGAGGATATGTCCCTGAGCGCCCACGATATCAATGCCGACAAAACCATGAACTCCCACCTCCACATCCTGGAGGCCTATGCCAACCTGTATAAGGTCTGGCCCGACGAAGGCCTCAAAGAGGCGGTGGAGAAGCTCCTGGTGCTGGTGGGAACGCGGATCATGGCTCCCAACGGCCACCTGCAGCTGTATTTCAAACGGGATTGGACGGTGCTTCCCGGTGCCGTCTCGTACGGCCACGACATCGAGACCTCCTGGCTGGCGCTGGAGTGTGCCCTGGCCCTCAAGGACCTGGATATCGTGAATCGGGTGCGCCCCTGGGCTCTGGCCATGGGTAAAGCCGGCAACGAGGGCCTGCTGCCCGACGGCTCCCTCCGCTACGAGAAACTCACGGACGGAAGCTTCGATGACTCTCGCCAGTGGTGGGTACAGGCCGAGACGGTGGTGGGCAACCTCTGGCTCTGGAAGTACCACGGAGAGACCCTGTCGGCCGACAAAGCCCTGCGGTGCTGGGATTATATCCGCGAGCATCTGCTGGACCGGAAAGACGGAGAATGGTGGTGGGCCGTGCTGCCGGACGGAAGCCTGGACAAGGCCCAGCCCAAGGCGGGTTTTTGGAAGTGTCCCTATCACAATACCCGCATGTGTTTGCAAGTATTACAGATTTTTTCTTAAATTTGTCTTGCTAACACAAGAAAACTATGGCCGTTAAACTGTCTGAGAAAATAGGTTATTGCCTGGGAGATGCCGCTGCCGGTGGTATCACCTGGAAGGTCATGTCCATTGCATTTCCCTTTTTCTTCACCAATATCTTTGGTCTTACCGTAGCGGATGCCGGCGCCCTGATGCTGCTGGCCCGCCTTTTTGACGTGGTGACAGACCCTCTGATGGGTGCCATCGCAGACCGCACCAAGTCCCGCTGGGGAACCTATCGGCCCTGGCTCATCTTTGGGGCCATTCCGCTGGGCGTGGTCTTTGCCATGCTGCTGTACACCCCGGATCTGGGGCCGACCGGAAGAAGGGTCTACGCCTATGCCCTGTACCTTCTGATGATGGTGGTCTATACGGCTGTCAACGTGCCTTACGGCTCCCTGCTGGGCGTGATGACCGACGACAGCAACGAGAGAAACCAGTTCTCCTCGTTCCGTATGGTGGGCGCCTATGCCATGGGCTTTATCACCCTGTTCACCTTCCCGTATCTGCAGAAGATGATCGGCGGTACGCCGGCCCATCAGTATGCCGTGCTGGGTGTGGTGCTGGGTGCCGTGGCCGCGCTGGGAACCCTGGCCTGCGGCCTTCTCACCAAAGAACGCCTGGAACCCGTCCGCGCAGAGAAGTTCTCCTTGAAGCCCTTTGTGGACCTGGTTCACAACAAGCCGTGGATCTACCTCACGCTCATTGGTATCTGTACCAACTTCTTCAACGGATTCCGCTATGCCGTGGCCGCATACCTGTTTGAGTATTGCATGCATGGAGACGTAACCGTTTCCGGGCTCATCATCAACTATACCGTATTCATGATGTTCGGTGAGGCGGTTTGCATGATCTTCGGAGCCCTCACGCCCCGCTTTACCCAGTGGGTGGGTTCCAAGCACAAGGCTTTTGCCTGGGCGGCCATCATCTGCGCCGTTTCCTCCATCCTGTTCTTCTTCATCCCCATGGATCCGGCCTACATCTGGCTCATGATAGCCAATGTGATTGTTACCTCCGTCGGCATCGGCATCTATTCGCCGCTGCTGTGGTCCATGTACGCCGATGTGGCAGACTATGCCACGGAAAAGAACGGAACCTCTTCCACGGGTCTCATCTTCTCTTCCGGAACCATGGCCCAGAAATTTGGATCGGCCATCTCCGGTGCCCTCGTGGCCCTGCTGCTGGGCGTAGCCGGACTGGTCTCCAGCCAGGATCCCGTTACGGGAGAAACCGTGGTTTCCATTACCAACGAGGCCTCGGTGCAGCACATGGTCTGGAGCCTGTTCTCGCTGTTCCCGGCGGCCATCGCCCTGCTCATCCTGCTCCTGCTTCGCCTTTATCCCATCAAGAAGTAGGGGACTACTCCCAAATAACCAAGGTTCTGTCCAGCGGGATGGACTTGGGTTGTCCAGCTCTGCCGCCCACGCGGTAGAGTTTTTCTTCTGCCGGGTCCACCAGGGCCGATAGGGCCGCGTTCACGCGGGAGATATTTACGTTGAGTTCGTTGGAGAAGATGTCCAGCAGGCGCTGAATGCGGCGGTCCACGTGGTCCGGATCCAGGCTACGCATCACGCGGCCGTAGTAGGTGGCCATCTCGGCCCGGTAGTCTCCAATCTCTTTGAGGACGATGCCCTCCGGATGGCGGAGGAAGAGCAGCAGGACTGCCTTGGCCATGGGCCGGATCCTTAGTTCCCGGTTGCCCACGTACACTCTTAAAGTGCGGGTGATGCGGACCTCCGAGGGGACGGGGGCGGTGTACCGTCCGCTGGTTTGTCGCACAAAACTCAGCAGGTCACGGACTTCGCTTTCTTCGGCCGGTCCGTAGGGGGCATGGCGGTCCTCCAAGGCCTGCGGGTCCTGGAGCGAGAGGAAAAAGAGAGCCAATGACGCGTCCTGTGTCATGGCAACAAATATAAACAAAAACCGCAGCCCTATCAAGGTCTGCGGTAAGTGTCTTGGTTCAAAAATGCGACTACCAGCGGTCTTCGTCGGAGACGGAGAGCTTCTTGCGGGCGTGACGGCGACGGGCGTTCAGAACGCGGCGGCCGTTGGCGGAAGCCATGCGGGCGCGGAAGCCGTGCTTGTTCACACGCTTGCGACGGGAAGGTTGAAATGTTCTTTTCATAATATCTCTTTTTTATATTTTTCGCGTAAGGACTGCAAAGGTAGTAATTCTAGACGAAACTGCAAAATTATTTTTCAATGTGAATAACCAGTTTTCCGTCGTAATACTCATCTTTGAGCCAGGAAGAGACAGGCCAGGTGTGCACGCTGCCCGGACGAAGCTTGTATCGGCCCATTACCTGGGCGATTTCTTCGTTTACGTCGCCTCCCTTGAGGTAGAGGATGCCCTTGTTGTAGCGGCCTTTTACCCAGGGAAAGAAGTCCGGAAGTGAGGCCACGGCGCGGGATACCACAAAGTCAAAGTTGCGGCCCAGGGACTCTGCGCGGGCGTTGACCACCTGCACGTTGTCCAGTTCCAGGGCCTTGGCAACCGCCTCGGCCACGATGGTTTTCTTGTTCACCGAATCGCAAAGGGTGAAGTGGGCTTTGGGGTAGAGGATGGCCAGGGGAATGCCGGGAAAACCGCCGCCGGTTCCCAGGTCCAGGATGTCTGCGGTGGCAAAGCTCTCTTCCAGCCCGGGTACCGTTTCCAGGTACTTGGCAATGGCCATGGAATGCAGCACATGGTGCTCATATACGTTGTCAATGTCTTTCCGGGAAATGACATTGATCTGGGCATTCCATTCACGGTACAGTCCTTCCAGCGATTGCAGGCGCTGTTCCTGTTGCTCTGTGATGGTCATTCCACTTCTCCCCTTAACATCATTTTGGCCAGGTGCTGCTTGCCGCGGCGGATGCGCGTGCGCACGGTATTGAGCTCCAGGTCCAGTTCTTTGGCAATCTCTTCGTATTCCAGCTCCTCAATCATATACTTGATCATAACGTCTTTGTACAGCGACGGGAGCTCGTCAATAAAGCCCATCAGGCGCTCGTGGACCTCGTCGTTGATAATTTCCTCTTCCGGGGTGTAGTCCGTGAGGGGGTGGTCGTTATCGGCCCCTTCCTTCTTTTCCGTCTCCCGTTTGATGCTCTCCAGGTGGTCCAGCGCCGTACGGGTGGCAATGGTGAGCAGCCAGGGGCGGAACTCCCGGGACGTGTCAAAACCCTGTAGGGCCGAAAACGCCTTCTGGAAACTTTCCAGCACCACGTCATCTACGTCGGCCTTCCAATGGAAATAGCCGCTTACGCGTCCGCGGACCGCTTTCTCATGAATCTGGTACAGCACCCGGAAGGCCATCTGGTCTCCCTGCATGGCTTTCTCCACCAGCTCTTTCTCTTTGTTTTCCATATCTGTTAATGGGCTTCCAACCAATTGTTTCCTGCGCTGCATTCCACGGTGAGGGGAACCGACAGCTTGATCACATTCTCCATGGCGTCTTTCACCAGCGCCTGCAACTGCGGCACTTCCGCGGCGGGCGCCTCAAACAGCAGTTCGTCGTGGATCTGCAGCACCATCCGGCTCTTGAGACCGCTTTCCTTGAGCTTCCGGGCCACGCGGATCATGGCCAGCTTGATAATATCGGCCGATGTCCCCTGGATGGGGGCGTTCACGGCGTTCCTCTCTGCCAGGGCCCGTACCGTAGCATTCCGGGCCGATATGTCCGGCAGGTACCGCCGGCGGCCGAAGAGGGTCTCCACATACCCGTTCTCCCGGGCGAAGGCGATGCTGTCGTCGATGAAACCGCGGATGGCGGGGAAGGCGGTGAAGTAGTCGTCTATGAGGGCCTTGGCTTGTGCCCGGGGCAGATGCAGCCGCTGGGCCAGGCCGAAGGAAGAGATGCCGTACATGATCCCGAAGTTGGCCGTCTTGGCCATGCCGCGCTGCTCGCGCGTGACTTCCTCCACCGGAATCCGGAAGATCTTGGCGGCCGTGGCGGCGTGTACGTCCACGCCGTCCCGGAAGGCCTGGGTGAGGTGGGTGTCGCAGCTCAGGTGCGCCATGATGCGCAGCTCAATCTGGGAGTAGTCGGCGCTTACGATGAGCCCGTCCGGAATGCCCGGGACAAAGGCCTTGCGGATTTCCTTGCCCCGCTCCGTGCGCACCGGGATGTTCTGCAGGTTGGGGTTGGAGCTGGACAGGCGGCCGGTGGCCGTAAGGGCCTGGTTAAAGGTGGTGTGCACCCTTCCGTCCTTCTCGGAAATGTACGAAGGGAAGGGCTCTATGTAGGTGGACAGGAGCTTTTTCACCGCCCGGTATTCCAGGATCTCGTTCACGATGGGGTGACGGTCGGCAATGGCCACCAGGGTGGCTTCGTCGGTGGTGTACTGGCTCTTGTTGCCGCTTTTCTTGGCCTTGGGATCCAGTTTGAGTTTGTCAAACAGAAGATCTCCCACCTGCTTGGGGGAGGAGATGTTGAGGGTGGGCTCTTCCGCCATTTCCCTTATGCGGGCCTCGCGCTCTGCTAGCTCCTGGCGCAGGCCGTCGGCAAAGACTTTGAGCTGGGAGAGGTCCACTTTTACGCCGTCCCTTTCCATCTGGGCCAGCACTTTGGCCAGGGGCTCTTCCATGGTGTCGTAGAAGTCCGGCAGGTTTTCGCGGAGCTTGTCTCCCAGGGGAATGAGCACGGCCGCTTCCTTGAGACGGGGGGAATCGTCTTCCTCGGGGGCATCGTCAAAGAGGGAACCGGTCTGCACCGGAGCGGCCGATTCTTCCAGCGCCACGCCCAGGTAGGTCTGGGCCAGGGCTGCCAGCTCGTGGCTGCGCTCGGGATTGAGCACATAGTGCATGAGCTCCAGGTCGTTCCACTTTCCCTCCAGGCTGATCCCTTCGGCCGCCAGCTGGTTGGCCATCTTCTTCAGGTCCACGCCGTACTTGGCCACGGAAGGGTCTTCCAGGAGGCCCTTCACGTCATTCCCGGCTTGACCGGGAATCTCACAGACCATTCCGTCTGCCGCCAGAATCAGCTTGCTTCCGGCCAGCACCAGCCCCACTTTGCCGGTTTTCCGGGCTGCGGCCGCCACTTCCTGGGCCGAAACCAGTGGCCCGAGCACAAATTCGGGCTTCTGGGTGCTCGAGAGGGTGTTTTGGGCGGGTTCGAGCACCAAATCGGGTGTCTGGGTGCTCGAAAGGTATTTTTTGAGGGAAGTGAATTCGTATAAGTTGAAGAGTTCCCGGAGTCGGGGCTGGAACTGCCCGGTGTAGCGCATGTCTTCCAGCGTGACCGGGAGATCCATATCCGTCTTGATGGTGACCAGAGTCTTGGACAGGGCCATGTGGGGACGGGCTTCTTCAAACTGGGCCTGCTGCTTGGGTGTCAGTTCTGCCAGGTGCTCGTAGATATTCTCCACGGTGCCGTACTTGGCTATGAGTTTGGCGGCGCCCACTTCTCCCACGCCCTTCACGCCGGGCACGTTGTCCGCGGTGTCTCCGCAGATGGCCAGCATGTCAATCACCTGTGCGGGACTGGAGATGCCCCATTTTTCACAGAGGGAGGCGCTGGTTACCAGCTCGGCTTCGGCCCCGGACTTGCCGGGCTTGAGCTGGAAGGCGTGCGGGCCAATGAGCTGGCCGTAGTCCTTGTCGGGCGTGACCATATAGACGTCCAGCGCTTCGGAGGCGTTTTGCGTAGCGGCGCTTCCCAGCACGTCATCGGCCTCAAAGCCGGGGATCATCAATACCGGGATGTTCATGCTCTGCACCAGTTCCGTCAGGGGCTCCAGGGCCTCGATCACCAGCTGCGGGGTAGGGGGGCGCGTGCCCTTGTACTCCGGATACAGCTGGTTTCGGAAGGTGCCGCCCGGCGGGTCAAACGCCACTGCCACGTGCGTGGGCTTCTCCCGCTCCAGCATTTCCAGCAGGTACTTGGTGAAGCCGTAGAGGATGGACATATCGGCCCCTTTGGAATTGATCATGGGCCTGCGCAGGAATGCGTAGTACATCTTGAACACCAGCGCGTGTCCGTCTATCAGGAAGAGTTTGTCCATGGAATCTGCTTTATTCTGCCCCAAAACGGAAGATGGTGCTGGAGTGGTATTCTTCTCCGGGGAAGAGAACGATGGAGGGGAATTCCGGATGGTTCACGGCGTCCGGCCAGCCTTGTGCTTCCAGCACCAGGGCGCTGCGGAAGCCCAGCGGTTTGCCATTCTTGCCGTTCTCGGAACCGTTGAAGAAATTGCCGCTGTATAGCTGCAGGCCCTTCTGGTCTGTCAGGATGGTGACCGTGCGGCCGCTGGCGGGATCCTCCACGCGGCATACTTCCCGCATGCCTTCTCCGTCCAGGCACCAGTTGTGGTCGTAGCCGTTGCCGTACTGCAGCTGGACATCCGGCTCGTTGATGCGCTCACCCAGCGTGTGGGGCGTACGGAAATCGAAGGGAGTACCCTCTACCGGCGCAATCTCTCCGGTGGGAATGCTCAGGGAATCGATGGGCGTATAGGCCGATGCGGCAATGGTAACGATGTAATCTTCTACGGAGCCCTCACCTTCTCCGCTCAGGCAGAAGAAGGGATGGTGGGCAATATTCATGGGCGTCACCTTGGTGGAGGTGCCGCTGATATCTACTTTGAAATCGCTTCCTTCCAGGGAATACGTCAGGGTGATGAGGCGGTTGCCGGGGAAGCCTTCCTGCCCGTTGGGGCATTCCAGGCTAAGGGTGAGGGAAGTGGGCGTGGCCGATTCCACCTTCCAGGGGCGCATGTCAAAGCCCTTGGAGCCGCCGTGGAGCGTATTTACGCCATGGTCGTTGACATCGGTGTGCCAGGACTCCCATTCTATCTGAAAAGAAGCATTGCCAATACGGTTGGCCACCGGGCCCACCGTGGCTCCGAAGAAGCGCTCCCCGACGGGCTCCTCGTAGGCGGCCAGCGTGTTGTGGCCCGCCACGATATCGGTCCATTGGCCCTCTTTGTCCTGTGTGAAAAGGGTAACCACGCGGGCGCCGAAGGGCGTAACCTGTGCTACAACTCCTTCACTCTTAAGGGTGTACAACTCTCCTCCAAACTCACTTTCCTTCAATAGGGTGGGGCGGTTGCTCTGACAGGCCATGACCAGGCCGGCCAGCAGGATGAGATATCTTTTCATGGCTTACTCCATTAGTTTCTTGTACTTGAAGCGCTTGGGCTCGGTGTCTCCCAGACGCATCTTGCGGTTTTCCTCGTACTCCTGGTAGTTGCCTTCAAAGAACACCACCTGACCGTCTCCTTCGTAGGCCAGGATGTGGGTGGCAATGCGGTCCAGGAACCAGCGGTCGTGGCTCACCACCACGGCGCAGCCGGCAAAGCCGTCCAGACCTTCCTCCAGGGCGCGGATGGTGTTCACGTCCACGTCGTTGGTGGGTTCGTCCAGCAGGA
>CAMVJR010000062.1 GCA_947167855.1 uncultured Bacteroidales bacterium | reverse complement strand
TCGTGGGCAATACCGGCACTGAGGAGGCCCAGGGAGGCCATCTTTTCCTGCTTGTGCAACTGTTGCTGCAAATATTCTACCTGTTTGTTCAGGTCTTCCTTTTCCACTTCCATGATATCTTAGGTCAAGCTAATTACAAATTCAGTATATTCGTCTTTGACGGAGCTCACCGTGATGTTGCCACCGCAGTCGTGCATGATCTGCTGGCTCAGGTACAGGCCCACGCCGGGAGCTTCTGCGGTGGGCTTGGTGGTAAAGAAGGGATCGAACACCTTGTTCAGGATGCTCTCTTCTATGCCGATACCGTTATCGTAGATCTTGATGAGGGCCTTTCCGTCTTCTTCCCGTACGGTCATCCGGATAACGGGGCTGTACGCTCCCTTTTCGGCCTTTTTCTTGATGGCGTAAACGCTGTTGCCCAGCATGGACATCAGGGACTTGCCCATTTGGTCGGCCACTACGTTCCGCATCAGGGGAGAGCCGGGCAGATCCATCTCTACCTGGATGCCCAGGGCGGAGATGTCGCTGGCGTAGTAGGCTTTGAGCTTGTCTACGCACTGCTGGCAAAGCTGGCTGAGATCCGTGGGCTCGAACTTCTGGGAACGCTCCTTGAGCATTTCCTCCATGGCCTTCAGGGTACGCGTGGTGGCGGTTCCGTGCTGCTCAATCTTTTCCAGGTTGGTCTGCATCATGTCCATTACATCCATCGAATCCTCATAGATATCGGGTGTAAGGTGCTCTTTCTCATCCTCAATGTTCTGCCGCATGTCCTTGGCCAGGCCCAGCGTGAGGTGGGAGAAGTTGTTGATGTAGTTCATGGGGTTGAGGATGCGGTCGATGAGGCCCTTGGTCAGTTTACCGATGGCGGCCTCGCGCTCCTGGCGGAGCAGCTGGTCCTGGGCCGATCTCAGTTCACGGGTGCGCTCATCCACAATGGCTTCCAGTCTTTCCTGTTCTTCCGCCATGCGGCGCATGCGGTACTGGAAGAACAGATGGACCAGGCCCATGGCTATGAGCAGGTATACCAGCAGGGAGTACCAGCGGACAAAGAACGGATAGGGTCTCTTGAACTCCAGCGGATCGCTTTCGCTAATCTGGCCAAAGGCGTCCCTGGAACGGACGGCCAGCTGGTACGAACCAAAGTTGAGGTTGGCAAACAGGTATTCTTGCTGGGTGCTCCAGGCCGACCAGGCGTTGTCGTTCTTGAGACGGTAGCTGTAGTGCGTTTCTCCAATGGGATCCAGCTTGTCGTTGGCAAAGCTCAGGGAGAGGTCTCCGTCGCTGAAATTGAAGTGGCGGATATGCAGCTGGGGCGTATACTTCTGGGCGGTGGCGCACTGGTCCAGGTTGAGGCGGATCAGTTCCACATAGTCTCCAATCCAGGCCAGTCCGTCCTGGATGAGCATGGCGTTGACCTTGGACTCAGCCAGGGGCTCTACCCATGCCCGGAGGTCTTCCGGCATGTTGTCGTAGTAAAGGCCGGAGCCGTCACTGTTGCCGTGCCAAACGTTGCCGTTGTGATCTTCGTACTCAAAGAGTTTGGAGATGGGGCCGTCTTCCTTCTTCTGGAAGCGGCTGGCGCCGGCCTCCAGGTAGTAGTAGTCGCCGGCCAGGGTCAGGGCCCACATGCCGCCATTCCCGTCTTTCTTGAAGCGGGTAATATTGGGAATCTCTCCAAAGGCCTGGGGTTCTTCTCCGGGGCGGAAACGGCAGACACGCTCCAGTTCTCCTACCAGGTAAGAGCCGTCTCCCAGGGCGGCGATGGAAAGGGAGAACTGATGGGTTAACTGGCGGACCTTGCCGTTATTGTACTCATAAAGACCGTCAGAAGTGGCAACGTAAAGGGTTCCAGTTGCGCCCTGGGCCATCTGCCAGCAGGCGTGGTTGATCTGGGATACCTGGCTGAAACGCTGGCCTTTCAGGCGGAACAGCCCCTGGAACGTACCTACCATCAGGGTGGGACCGCACATCTCTATGCAGGAGATCTGGCCTCTGAAGCCTTCCTTTTCCGTAAAGCGGGTGTAGACTTCCGAAACGGAGATGCTGAAAACGCCGTTGTCCGTGGCGCCCCATACCGTTCCCTTGCCGTCATAGGCCAGTTTGGTGATACTGTTGGAGCAGAGTCCGTTATTTACATTGATCCTCCAGATTTCCTGGCCCTGGGCGTTGACGGCAATGACACCGTCCGTAGCCGTGGCCAGCAGGGTGCGGTTGTCGCTTAATTTGAGACGCTGGTAGACCTCGATATCGTTCCAGCGGTCCACTACGGTCCGGCTGTCGCTTTCCTTTCCCACGAGCGGGGTATAGGAAACGCGGATGGAATCTCCTTCAAAGGCTTCTACGCGTCCCGTGAGGTTGATGCCGTCAAAGAGGATGGCATCGTCGGTATCCTTGTGCAGGCTTACTACGCGGGAGATATCCGGCGTGTGGACAATTCTCCAATGGACATGGTCATAGACCAGGAGACCTTCAAAGTTGGCAAAGAAGGTGTGGCCGTCTTCGTCGCACAGGACGTCGAAGTTACGGTTGTGGGCATCGTACTGGCTGGCCGAGTAGTTCTTGAAGAACGGGACCCCCATATAGGCATCGGCTGCGCCTTGGGCAGCAGCCTGCACCGTGCACAGCAGCACGGCGGCCATCAAACTGATATGATACGCTAACCTTCTCATTTGAACTTCATATAGGGGATTGAGGAGCTCACGTAACGGGTCCATTCCTGCTCAGTGAGGTTACGGTTGAGTTTGCCCAGCAGTTGACGGGCCATGTCATCGGCCGATGAATTGAGCGTGGTCACGTTGCCGGAGGAGGTGCCAATCCAGACGGTCTTGCCATCGGCGTCTCCGCAGACGGCCAGGGTCCATCCATCGTACGTATAATCTACGGGCACCAGCCATTCGGTGGGAATGCTCTTGCCGTCCAGCGGCTTTTTGCTAATCACCGTGGAGGCCTGCTCCAGCTCTTCCTGGAAGGTTAAGCGACTCTCGTACAGCAGGTTGTCCATGCTCCAGATGAAGACCGACTTGTCATAGCCGCCGGTGACCACGATGGTGCCCAGCATGGTGATGCTGATGCAGCGTGACTTGTGGGCGGCCAGGGTCTCCATGACGCGGTTGTACTTATTAATAGGGTATACCGTTCCGTCTTCCACGCCCACGAGCAGGCACTGGGTGGCTCTGTCATAGTGTGCGGCGGTAACCACATACGGGACCAGCGGCTTCTTGTCCGCGATGGTGCCCGTGATATCCATTTCTGCGTAGGAACCATCCGCATAGAACAGGCAGATGGTGTTATTTCGGTTGACCAGGGCCGATAGGGGCTTGCTCAGGGACTCGCGTCCGGTGATCTTTCCGTTGGAGTACCAGCTCAGGCTCTGGCGGCCTGCCAGCAGCAGGCCTCCGCCGCCCATGGGAACCACTTTGAAATAATGCTCTTCCGGAAGCTCCACTTCCTGCAGGTTGCCCTGGAAATCCAGGATGCAGAGGGGGCCCTTGAGTGACAGGGCGTAAATCTTTCCGTCCATCACCAGCACATCCCGGAAGTCGAATTCGGGATTGAACAGGAGGGTTTGGGCCGAAAGGGTCTTGGCTCCGCCGTTGACGCCGGCGGTCATCCAGACTACCTCACCATAGTTGGTGACGGCAACGCACTGGCCCGGCGTACCGGGAATCTGGGAGATGGCGTTGACGGCGCCGTTCTCCGGAACACGGTAGCGGGGGGTGCCGCCCGTGGCCAGCGTAAGGGATTTGAACGTGTCCGAATAATACTGGTTTCCCCGGTTGTTCTTGAGGAAATACCAGCTGGCGTAGGCCAGCAGGTCTGCCACGTCGGGTTCTCCGGCTTCCCTTCTTACCTGGGAGCTCACCGCCAGGCTGCGGGCCTGGGTACGGCGGTTGAGGGTATCGGTTACATTCTTGGCATAGGTGGCCTCATCTCTCTGCTCCTCGGCTATCATCTGCTGCCTTTCGGCATTGGCTCTTTCCTTTTCGGCCACTTCTGCGGCGGAGTTGGCCTTCTGCTCTGCCTCATGGGCAGCGCGGCTCTCCATTTCCGCCCTCAGGGCGTTGCGGGTGGCCAGGATGGACTGCTCTTCGGCCCGGTCTCTCTGCTGGTCAGAGATGGCCTTCTGCTGATAGGCGATGTCCTCCATCTGCTGGCTCACGCGCTTGACGATGGCGGCATCCTGCTCTGCCTCTACCAGGCGGTCCATCTCTTCCTGCATGGCCGCGATTTCCTTACGGGACTGTCTGCGACCCAACTGATAAGAGACCACCGCCACACCAGCCAGGAGCACGAAAGCTATCAGGCTATACAATATGGTTGGACGGATTTTCACTTTCTGCGGATTACTAACTGGGTGATATCGTCACTCTGGGGGGCTCCGTTAATGAACTCTTTGACTTTGGCGTTAACGGTGTCCACGATGTGCTTGCTGTCCGCTCCCTTGCAATCGGCCAGGGTGGCTACCAGCCGGGACTCCCCAAATTGGTCGTGGTTGATATTCTCGGCTTCGGTGACACCGTCCGTGAACATGAACAGGGCGTCTCCCGGGCCCAGCTGATGCGTGTCGCAGCTGAAAGACATGCCTTCAATGGCTCCCAGAACCAGGTTGCAGGGCGACTGAAGGACCTCTACCTGGCCGTCGGCCTTGAGAATGTAAGGCGGGTTGTGTCCGGCGTTGGTGAACGTGATCACACCGGTCTGCAGGTCGTAGATGCCGTAGAAGACGGTGACGAACATGGAACCGATGCTCTCGTCGCAGAGGATGTCGTTGACCGTACTCATGCACTCGTTGGTGGGTTTGTCCTGCAGGCCCGTTGCCTTGATGAGGGTACGGCTCACGGCCATGAAGATGGCGGCGGGAACACCTTTTCCGCTCACGTCGGCTATGGTGAAGCCGATGCGGTGGTCGTCAATGGGGAAGAAGTCGTAGAAGTCTCCTCCCACATCCTTGGCGGCCAGCATGCTGGCGTAGATGTTCACCTGGTCTGCGTCCGGGAGCTTGAGGTCGAAGGTACGGGGAAGGATGGCGTGCTGGATTTCCCGGGCCACGGAGAGGTCCGTCTGGATATCCACCAGCTGCGCGTGCTCCTTCTGGGCGCTCCGGATGTACTCGATCTGCTCTACGGCCTTGTCAATGGTGCGCTGGAGGTCGTCCAGGTCGATGGGCTTGGTGGCAAAGTCAAAAGCTCCTCCGTTCATGGCCTGGCGGATGTTGTCCATGTCTCCGTAAGCGCTTACCATGATGCACTTGAGGGACGGGATACGCATCTCGTTAATCTTTGCCAGAAGCGTGAGGCCATCCATCTCGGGCATGTTGATGTCCGAGAGGATGATGGAAATGTCCGGATGCTTTAACAGAACCTGGAGTGCCTCAAGCCCATTGTGGGCAAAGAAGAACTCGTATTCCCCATTTCTGATCTTTCTGCGGAAGTATTGCGACAGCAACAGTTCAAGATCGGTTTCGTCGTCTACACTGAGTATTTTAATGGACATTGCAACAGTTGGTAACTAATTATCCCTCAAATATAATAAAAAACTTTTAAAGCACTAGATTTTTACTTGATAACGCCCAGCTCTTTGCCAACCTTGATGAAGGCGGCAATGGCTTTGTCCAGGTGCTTCTTCTCGTGGGCGGCGCTCAGCTGGACGCGGATGCGGGCCTGTCCCTGAGGTACCACCGGGTAGTAGAAGCCGGTGACAAAGATGCCTTCCTTGGCCATGGCGGCGGCAAATTTCTGGGAGAGGGGAGCGTCGTACAGCATGACGGCGCAGATGGCGCTCTGGGTGGGCTTGATGTCAAAGCCGGCGGCGATCATCTTGTCCCGGAAGTAGTTGACGTTCTCGATGAGTTTGTCGTGGAGGGCATCGCTTTCCTTGAGGATCTTGAAGGTTTCCAGGGCGGCTCCGGCGATCATGGGCGGGATGGAGTTGGAGAACAGGTAGGGACGGCTGCGTTGACGGAGCATGTCGATGATCTCCTTTCGGCCCGTAGTGAAGCCGCCCACGGCACCGCCGAAGGCCTTGCCCAGGGTGCCGGTGAAGATATCGATGCGGCCGTAGCAGTTGAACTGTTCGGCTACGCCGTGGCCGGTCTTGCCCACCACGCCGGCGCTGTGGCTCTCGTCCACCATGACCAGGGCGTCGTATTTTTCGGCCAGGTCGCAGATCTTGTCCATGGGGGCTACGTTGCCGTCCATGGAGAACACGCCGTCCGTTACGATGATGCGGAAGCGGCAGGACTGGGCTTCCTTGAGCTTGGCCTCGAGGTCTGCCATGTCTGCGTTGGCATAGCGGAAACGCTGGGCCTTGCACAGGCGCACGCCGTCAATGATGGAGGCGTGGTTCAGGGAATCGGAGATAATGGCGTCTTCGGCCGTGAAAAGGGGCTCGAACACACCGCCGTTGGCGTCAAAGCAGGCGGCGTACAGGATGGCGTCCTCCGTGTGGAAGTACTCTGCGATGGCTTTCTCCAGCTCTTTGTGGATATCCTGCGTGCCGCAGATGAAGCGGACGGAGGACATGCCGTAGCCGCGGGCGTCCATGGCCTTCTTGGCGGCTTCGATGAGGCGGGGGTTGTCTGCCAGGCCCAGGTAGTTGTTGGCGCAGAAGTTGAGGGCTTCGCTGCCGTCCTGCAGGGAGATGCAGGCGCTTTGGGCCGATGTGATATTTCTTTCTCTCTTGTAGAGTCCGGCCTCGTCAATGGCCTTTAACTCGTCACTCAGGTGTTGTTTGAATTTTCCGTACATATAATATATAGCTTTTGTGCTTTCAAAATTAACGATTTTATCTTGAAAATGTAAGCAAAATGTAATAAATTTGCGTGAATAATTGGAAAGATATGAAGAATGTTTTGGTGATTGGCTCTACGGGCCAGATTGGATCGGAACTCACGATGAAAATCCGCAGGGAAGTTCCCGGAAGTACGGTTGTGGCCGGCTATATCCCGGGTGCAGAACCCAAGGGTGAACTGCTGGAAAGCGGTCCTTCCGCCGTGGCCGACGTAAGAGATGCCGCCGGTCTGGCTGCCATTGTCTCTGAGTATAAGATCGATACCATCTACAACCTGGCCGCTTTGCTGTCGGCCGTTGCAGAGAGAAAGCCCCTCCTGGCCTGGGACATCCAGATGAACGGCCTCCTCAATATCCTGGAGATCGCCCGTGAAAAGGGCTGCGCCGTGTTCACGCCTTCTTCCATCGGCTCCTTCGGCCCGGAAACCCCGCACGTAGGAACGCCGCAGGACACCATTCAGCGCCCCCGCTCCATGTACGGCGTAACCAAGGTGGCCACCGAACTTCTGAGTGACTATTACTTCCACAAATATGGGGTCGATACCCGTTCGGTCCGTTTCCCGGGCCTCATCTCCTATACCACCCTTCCGGGCGGCGGCACCACGGACTACGCCGTGGAGGTGTATTATTCGGCCGTGAAAGGGGAGGAGTTCGTATGCCCCATCGCCCCGGGTACCTATATGGACATGATGTACATGCCGGACGCCCTGCACGCCGCCATCCAGCTCATGGTGGCCGATCCGTCCCGCCTCAAGCACCGCAATTCCTTCAACATTGCGTCCATGAGCTTTGAGCCGGAGCAGATCTTTGCCAAGATCCGCGAATATATCCCTGACCTGCGCGTCCGCTATGAGGTAGACCCTGTCCGTCAGGCCATCGCCACTTCCTGGCCGGACAGCATGGACGACTCCTGCGCCCGCGAGGAATGGGACTGGAAGCCCACCTACGACATGGACTCCATGACCCGCGACATGATCCGCCATCTCCGCGATAAACTTCTGTAATTTTTGGAGTGTAAGTTGAAAAAGGGCCGAAACTTTCAATTTGGAAGTCTCGGCTTTCTTTTTGCTTTCAGATTTTAAGTGGTCTTTTGAATTCCTACATTTGGTGGTTTTTGTAACGCATTGATGTTTACGTGTTTAAATGTTTTTTAAATATTTTATGAATTATAGACGTAAAAATAGCTTATCTGTGCTGTATTGAAAATCAATGAGTTAGAAAATTATTAAAAAATTTTGTAAAAAAAGTTTTGAAAAAATTTGCAAATCAAAAAAATTGCCGTAACTTTGCATCCGGATTGAGGAAGTGAGGTTCTCTCAACGGAATCAGTCTATTGGTTATTAGTTTTAGTGTTATTAATTATGTGGTTAGTGAGAGCGTCCGCCTGTGAAGGCCGACACTCTTTTTTTTTTTGCCCAGTCCTGGGCAAAAAAAAAGAGTGAAATGTCGTTTCACTCATTGGGGGACTAATCCCCCAAGCCCCCTGGGTCGGCCTTCGGCCTCCGGTGGTAGTCATACCCGGCTTGACAGGGTATCTTCTGGTCAGGGTGCTGGCAGGTAAGGGACTGATTTTGTGTGTAATACCTACTTGAACCCCCTCGTGAATGATAGGGGTTCATATCTGTATCTTTTTGAATTTCTGTATGTTAACCGCCAGCGTATTATGAGAGTTTTGGGCATTTCCTCCAGGGAAAGCCCGTTTGGTGATTAGAGTTCCGGTTCAGGGAGAGGGAGGGTGTCTTTCTGGTGACTGAGGTCTTTGAGACGGTTGATCTCCAGGGACATCTGCTCCAGGCGGGACTGGATGGATTCCAGGAGGGCCTGGTTCTCGTCCAGCTCGTTGTTGGTGTTGTTGTAGATTTCCTCGATGATGGCGTCCATGTCCTGCTGGGAGAGGCCGAAGGAGTGCTCCAGGAGGATGAGCTCGTTCTGTTTGATGCCGTATCGGCCTGCTTTGACGTAGATGCTGGCGCGGAGGTCATCGTCCAGGGGCTCTCCGGCCAGGGAGATGTGGGCCTGGTGGCCCATGACGCGGTAGTCGTAGATATAGGTGCGGGGCGCAACCAGGCGGTTGTTCTCTACAAAGTTCTGGACATTGCGTTCGAAATTGTTGCTGCGGATGAGGGTGAAGGCACTCCAGATGCTGGGTACCATGATGATGATCAGGATGGCGGTGATCACTTTGCGGCGGCGGGAAGCCAATTCTTCGGAGATGCCGGTGACCGTAGGGAATTCCAGGTACTTGACCATGAAATACGTGGCCAGGGCAATGAACACACTGTTGATCACAAACAGATACAGCGCTCCAAGGAAAAAGTGCATGTTCATGTGGGCCAGACCGTAGCCGGCGGTACACAGCGGGGGCATGAGGGCGGTGGCGATGGCTACGCCGGACAGCACCGTTCCGCGCTCCTTGCGGCAGTTTTCCAGAATGCCGGCCATGCCGCCGAAGAAGGCGATCAGGACGTCGTAGATGGTGGGCGAGGTACGCGCCTCCAGCTCCGTGGGATTGACCAGCGACAGGGGAGAGACCAGGAAGAACAGGGTGGAAGCCAGCAGGGAAATGACCACCATGGCCAGCAGGTTTTTACCGGCCGATTTGAGCAGGTCCACATCGTTGGTGCCCAGGGCCAGGCCTGCGCCGATGATAGGACCCATGAGCGGGGACACCAGCATGGCGCCGATGATGACGGCCGTGGAGTTGACGTTCAGGCCTACGGAAGCCAGGACGATGGCGAAAGCCAGAATCCAGACATTGGGACCGCGGAACCAGATAGCGGACTTGATGCGCTGGGAGGCGCTCTCCGTGTCTATCTCGTCAAAGATGTAGCCGTAGTATCGGATCATGCGGCGGAATTGGTTCCAGATGTGCTTGAAGTCCATGACGCTGTAATTTGTGGCGCAAGTTAATCAATTTTTCGTTATCTTTGTAAAGATATGAACAACGTTATGAAAGAAATCACTAAAGGAATCCGCTACATAGGCGTAGACCATCCGGACCTGGATCTGTTTGAAAGTCAATATATCGTGCCGGAAGGCATGGCTTACAATTCCTACCTCATCATGGATGAGAAAATAGCCATCCTGGATACGGCCGATGCCCGCAAGGGAGAGGAATGGCTCCGGAATCTGGAAGAAGCCCTGGAAGGCAAGAAACCGGATTACCTGGTCATCCACCATATGGAGCCGGACCATTCGGCCTCCGTGGCCCCCGTGCTGGAGAAATATCCGGACGTAACGGTAGTGGGCAGCGCCATGGCCCTCAAGTTCCTGGGACAGTTCATGCCGGACAAGCCGGTGCAGAAGACCCTGCCCGTCAAGGAAGGGGACACCCTCCCGCTGGGCAGCCATACCCTCAAGTTCTTCGCAGCCTCCATGGTTCACTGGCCGGAGGTGATGGAGTCGGTGGATACCGCTACCGGCGTCCTCTTTTCGGCCGATGCCTTTGGCAAATTCGGCGCCCTGGCCAAAACCGCCTTCTGGGCCGATGAGGACCCCGACTGGGCCTGCGAAGGCCGCCGCTACTACTTCAACATCTGCGGCAAATACGGTCCCCAGGTACAGGCCCTGCTGAAGAAACTGGGAGGGGAGAATATCGGCCTGATTGCTCCTCTGCATGGCCCTATCATCCGCAAAGACCTGGGTTATTACCTGGACCTCTATAACACCTGGAGCAGCTACGGCGTAGAAAC
>CAMVJR010000061.1 GCA_947167855.1 uncultured Bacteroidales bacterium | reverse complement strand
CTCACCTCCGGTGATGTGAACGCCAATGGCAAACTCACCCAGAATCCCGGTTATTAATAGGATCCGAATATGAAAAAGTTACTCTATACTAGCTTAATTGCGCTTGCAGGGCTCTTTGCAGCTTCCTGCCAGCAGGAGCACATCGAGGTTGTTTACGACCCCGCCAATGTGACGGTCCAGACACTGGGAGTTTTCGCAGATGCTGAGCTGGCCGCCGACGGTGCTGCTCTTACCACCACCTTCAATCCGGCCGATTTCAAGCTGCAAGTAGCCAGCGGCTATGCGCTCTACGCTTCCAAGTCGGCCGATATGTCCGACAAGGTAAAGGTGTCGGCCGCTATCTCCATTGATGAGAATAATATTGGCCACATTTCCATCAAGCAGCCCGCGATGAACTCCCTTATCTTCTCGCTGGGCGGTGCCGCTGAAGAACCCTTCACGGTATACTTCCAGTTGGAAGGCGGTATTGCGAATGCCAAGAAAACTACCATTGCCGCTACGGTTATCAATTCCAATGTGGTGGCTGCCACTTTCACTCCTTACTCCACCATTATCCTGGATAAGGACCTGTATCCTCACGTATATCCCATCGGTGGCATTGACATCCTGGGTTCCTGGAGCCACGACAAGGTGTTCCAGTTCGTCTATGACTACAACAAGAGCACGGATACTTACACCGGCCTGTTGGATCTGGGCGAGAAGCACGCCGACGGTGTTCAGTTCAAGTTCACCGGCGAAGCCAGCTGGGACGACAGCACCGGCAACTGGGGTGTGGATGATGATTCGGCCCCTGAAGCAGAAGCCGGCGAGCTCCAACTGAAGAACGGTAGTAATACCAATATCTCCCAGTATGGCAAGGACCGTTTCTACATGTTCTCCCTGAATACCAGCACCCTGGTCCTCTCCAAGAAGTACAGCTTCAGCAATGTAGGTATCGTGGGCGCATTCAACGGTTGGAATCAGGCCGATGCCAACATGAAGATGACCTACAACATCTACCTGCACCGCTTCTACATTGACCAGACCTTTGCCGAGGATACCGAGCTCAAGTTCACCTGCGACGACAAGTGGGATCTGAACTGGGGTGGTAAGGACGGCGAAATCGCCGGTGGCGGTTCCAACATTGCCGTTGAGGCCGGTTCCTACCGTGTCTATCTGGATCTGAACCATGGTACCTACGAGCTCTCCACCGCCATGTACGGCAAGGACGAGCCCACTGGTCAGGACGAACCCGAACCCGTGAAGTGGGAAGGCTGGGGCGTTGTGGGCTCCATCAACAACTGGAGTGCCCCCGATATCCACATGACCACCCAGGGCGATTTCTGGGTAGCCTATAACGTGGAACTCACCGCCAGCGACCAGTTCAAGTTCCGTAAGGATGAGGATTGGGGCGAGAACATCGGCGCCCCCGGAGACGTTGAACCGTATATTGTAGAGATTGGTACCAAGTACGAAGGTGCAGCAGGCGGTAAGAACCTCGGCGTTGCAGCGGACGGCAAGTACGACCTCTACGTGAACCCCACCGAAAAGACCTTCTATGTAATGAAGCCCGGTGAAGTTCCCGGTGAAATTGCCACCTGGGGCGTTGTGGGTACCATTACCAACTGGAGCGACGGTGGTAAAGTTCCCGATCTTCCCATGACCGAAACCGATGGAATGTGGCTGCGCGCTGGTGTGGAACTTAAGGCTTCCGACCAGATTAAGGTTCGTTTCCAGAACAACTGGGATATTAACCGTGGCGCTCCCGGTGACGTGGAACCGTTCGTAATGGACGGAAGCGCCATCAAGGCCACTGCCGGCGGTAAGAACTTGGGCGTTGCCGAAGACGGTACCTACGATATCTACTATGACGCCCTGAACGAGGTCCTCTTTGTTGTGAAGACCGGCGTACAACTCCACTATTGGGGTCTTGTCGGTACCATCAACAACTGGGGTAATGAAGGCGAAGGCTATCGCAGAGACTTTATCATGGCCGTCGATGGTGACATGGTGGCCTATAAGGGTATCGAGCTCAAGTCTACCGATCAGTTCAAGGTTCGCAAGGATAGTAACTGGGACGTAAACGCTGGAGCCGAAGGCGACGTTGAACCGTTTAAGGTAGAGGCCAATGTGGTCTTTGACGCTAAAGCCGGCGGAAAGAACCTGGGCGTGAAGGTCGATGGCAAGTACGATGTGTACTACGACGATGCCAACAAGAAGATCTATGTGATGGCCGAAGGCGTAGATCCCTCTACCGCTAAAGAGCCTGCACCCGTCGAGCCTGAATATAAGAAGGAAATCACCGTTCCCGGCAACTATGCCGACTGGAGCCCCGAAAACGACCCCAAGCTGCAAGGCAAGGGTGACGGTATCTTCAAGGGCGCTCTCGTAATGCAGGCTAAGGGCGAAGCCACGCAGGTGGAATTCAAATTCTACCACGATGGCTCCTGGATGGGTGGCGCTCTTGCTACGGAAACCCAGTCTACCAAGGCCGAAACCTCCAGTCCTACTCCTATCAAGTACACTATTGGTGGAGGTGACAACATGAAGATTGACTCCGGTCACTACTTCTGGACGGTAGATCTTGTTAACAAGAAGGCCGAAGCCCTGGCTCTTACCAAAGTAGCCCTGATTGGAAAATTCAATGATTGGACCCCTGCAACCGAGGTTGTTCTCACCTTTGACGCTGAATCCGGTCTTTATGTGGGCACCGTTACTCTGGTTGACGATGACCAGATTAAGGTCCGCTTCAATGAAAACTGGGATTACTGCCTGGGTGGAACCTTGGATGCCCTGTCTGGCGTAGGTGATAATATTTCGGTAACCACTGGCGGTACATATCAGGCCAAGCTTGACCTGAATGGCGCCAAGCTTACCCTTACTGCCCAGAACTAATGCTTTTTTCGGGCGGGCGTCCCTGACCGGACGCCCGTCTGCCAATTAATAGCCAAGACTATGAACCAGTTAAAATACATCCTTCTGGCTGCGCTTTGCGCCCTCTTCGTTTCCTGTGGGGAACAGGGGAAGGACAATCCTACCGATTCCCTGACCCTGAACCCTACGAGCCTGTCCTTTGCCGCCAAGGGAGCATCGGTCCAGTCTGTGACCGTGACGGCTTCCGGTACCTGGAGCGCTACGCCCAAGGCCGACTGGATCCATGTTTCCACCGCCAGCGGCTCCTTTAGCGTGACGGTGTCCGATAACGATTCTGATGCCCGTGCCGGCAAGATCTCCGTTACCTGCGGCAGTGCCTCCAAGGAGGTTTTCGTGAGCCAGGTGGCCGGCGAGAAGGAGGCCAAGGCCATCGTGCCCCAGCCCGCCGCCTTTGACGGTAAAAAGCGAGCCAGCACTACTTATCAGCTGCTGATCTACTCCTTCGCCGATAGCGATGGAGACGGAATAGGAGACTTCAATGGCATCACTTCCAAACTGGACTATCTGGACGGCATGGGAGTTACGGCCCTTTGGCTGAGCCCCGCCCATCCTACCAATTCCTACCACGGATATGATGTGAACGATTACTTTGCGCTGAATCCCAAATTCGGCACGGAGGCCGATTTCCAGAACCTGATCAACAAGGCCCACGAAAAGGGGATTGCCATCTACATGGACTATGTGCTTAACCACAGCGGTACGGGCACGGAGTGGTTCAAGAGTGTAAAGGCAGATCCCAAAAACAGCCCCTACAAGGACTATTATGTGTTGTCCTATGAGTACTATCCCAAGGAGGCTGCCGAGGGGATGGGAACCTGGCATTCGCTGGGCGGTGGCGATATCGGCTATAAGGGCAAGTTGCACTTTAAGGTGGACTGGACGGGAGATACCAAGTATGTTACGGTATCTACCACAGAGGCCGCTGCTCAGGACCCCAATACCACCAACGCCAAACGTTGGATCCACGTGGGCAGCAAAGGCAGTCTGGGCATGTATGAGACTTCCAGCAATATCTTTGAGCTGACCATAGACGTTGATACCGACTGGGGCTTCCTGGTCCGTTCTTCCAATACCACCTGGGATGGTGGCACCAAGTACGGCGGAAAACCCGGACAGAACAAGATTACCCTGGGAGAGCCTTTCCCGCTGGACAACAGTACGGCATCGGATATCGTATTTGGAGAGGCCTATTCTTACTTTGCCAGCTTTGACGGCAGCATGCCGGATCTGAACTATGGGGACCCGGATGCCTGTGAGAACTCCCGTGCTTTCAAATCCACCGTAGAATCGGCCACCAAGTGGGTGAATATGGGCGTAGACGGTTTCCGTCTGGATGCCGTGGTGTGGATTTATGGCGGCCAGTGGGAATCCAACGTCAAGTTCCTGGACAAGTGGTACCAGGCCGTGAATTCGGCCTATAAGACCGCCGGTCATCCCGATCCTATCTTTATGGTGGGTGAAGCTTGGGATGGAACCCACTCCAATCCGGAGAAGTATTACTACAAAGGCCTGCCTTCCAACTTTGAGTTTGACTACGGATATGCCGTGCGGGATATGCTCAAGAGCGGCGCGTCTGCCAACTTCGCTTCCAAGGTGTCTGGCTTTGTGACGGACCATACCGCCCAGAGGGCCGATGCCATTACGTCCTTCTTCCTCTCCAACCACGACGAGAACCGCTTCGCTTCCGAAATTGGTGAGACTGGTATGGGTACTATGCCCAAGAGAAAGCAGGCTGCTGCTATCCTGCTCAGTGGTCCTGGAAAGCCGTTCATCTACCAGGGCGAGGAACTGGGTTATTGGGGCGTGAAGGACACGGATGACGCATACGTGCGTGCGCCTATCATGTGGAATAAGTCCGGTTCGGAATGTGCCAAGAAGGGCGTGAACAACAAAGTGGATGGAAATATGCTCAAGGCCGATATCTCCGTGGAGGCCCAGAGTGCCACCGACGGCTCCATCCTCAAGTTCTATCAGAGCTGGAGCCAGCTGCGCAATACGTATCCGGCCTTGGCTACGGGAACTATGTCCAAGGCCAATCTCCAGGGTACTTCCATCGCGGCCTGGTATATGACCGAAGGCAGCCAGAAGCTCCTGGTGATCCACAACGTGGCTCCTTCCGGCGTAGCCGTGTCGGTCTCCGATTCCATGGACAAACCCATCGCCCTGCTGGGTACTGCCACCGTCAAGGACAAGACCCTCAACCTGGGTGGCAACTCCTCTGTGGTCTTTGAGCTGTAATCGGCCCGCATCATAATCCCCCTAGGGTGGCTTCAGCCACCCTTTTTTGTTGATATTGTGCTTGGATTTAAGTGATTGACTCTTCATTTGTTGATTACATGGTCGTAAAAAAGATATGTGTTGTTTTACAGGATTCGTAAGAATTAACTGAAAAAGAATTGTTGTTTTTGAAGGTCAAATACGTGGCCTCCAAGTATATTTGGCAAAGAAACAGCTTTTGAATTGTTGTAATATATTGAAACTTTACTTATCTTTGCCGATGAAAAGAATCATTGCCTACAAAGGCTATTACAAGAGTTTCATGGAGACACTTGTAAGGGAGGAGCAACAAAAGATTAGACGTGCACTATTGTTGTTACAGACGGATGATAAGGTGCCACGGCATTATATCAAATATCTGATCGATGGGATTTGGGAATTGAGAGTGTCTTTGCCTAACAAGGAAGCCCGCCTCTTCTTTTTTTACGATGAAGGGAACTTAGTGGTCTTGATGAATTGTTTCATAAAGAAGACACAAAAGACCCCGGGTGCCGAAATTGAAAAAGCGAAACAACTTAAAGCTCAGTATTATGCGGAAAAGTGACATCTACGATGTAAGTGCCGAACTGGAGAGAGAGTTTGGTCCGGTGAGTTCAGACTCCTGGGAAAAAGCCGTTCAGCAGGCTTGGGATGAATACAGTGCCCAGATTCTTCTGGATGCTAGGAAAGATGCCAAGAAGACGCAGGCCGAGGTGGCTCAGGAAATTGGAGCTACGAAGAGCTATATCTCCCGGGTGGAGCACGGTCAGATTATTCCTACCGTGGCTACTTTCTATAGAATTATCCATGCATGCGGAAGACGTGTGGAGATAGTTCCCCTTTGATTCTTGCTTAAAAATGAGTAACTTGCAGCCATGAAGAAGATATTCTTTGTGGCTGCATTGTTTATGCTCTTCTCCTGTGGGGGAGGAGAGATTACCCCTGAGCCCACGCCAACCCCCACTCCCACTCCCACGCCTACTCCGGATCCGGAACCCACACCTACGGTCACTTTTGCCAAAGGGGCCGATATCTCCTGGGCCTCCGAGATGGAAGCCGGGGGCGTGAAGTTCAAGAAGAAAGACGGCTCGGAGGCCGCCCTGCTGGACGTTCTGAAGGATTGCGGCATCAACGCCATCCGTCTGCGCGTCTGGGTTAAGCCCTACGGCGACTGGAGCGGAAAAGAGGATGTCCTGGCCGTGGCCAAGAAGGTCAAGGCCGCCGGGATGGACCTCATGATAGACTTCCACTACAGCGACTTCTTCGCCGACCCTTCCCGCCAGAAGATTCCGGCCGATTGGGAGGCCGATAAAGACGACCTCACCAAGATGTGCAACCATGTATCGGCCCATACCAAGGAGGTGCTGCAGGCCCTCAAAGACGCCGGCGTTACGGTGAAATGGGTCCAGATAGGCAACGAGACCCGGAATGGAATGCTTTCCCCCACCGGAGATGCGGTGTGGAAAAACGATCAAATAGACCTTACTCACTTTGTCCAATTGTATAATGCCGGCTACGATGCCGCTAAATCCGTTTATGCAGACGCTCTAGTGATGCCGCACCTGAACAACGCATTCTTTAGCGTTTCATACGGTAATCCTATGTGGCTCAAAGACTTTAAAGACAAAGGCGCGCGGTTTGATATGATTGCTTTCTCTCACTATCCCCACCAGGAAAGCAAGATGTGGGTGAATGGTGTGGAAAAGACTCTCACTCCTACGGAGGTGAATAGCTACGCCGTGGATTATATCAAGAAGGTTATTGGACTCTACAGTGTCCCCGTGATGATAGCAGAAGTGGGCGTGAAACCCTCTGAATCTGATGCTTCAACGCTCCTCTCTTCCTTTGTAAAGAGTATGAAGGAACTGGAGGGCTGCGCTGGTGTCTTCTACTGGGAACCGCAGGTGAACGGAAGTTGGAAACCGGAAATCTACAACAAACCGGAAGAACTGACCAAGTACACCGGAACCACCGTTACCAGCCCCTGGGACCCCTACAACCAGGGCGCCTTCAAGACCGACTACTCTCCCTCTTCCATCCTGGACTCCTTCGCCAACTAACCTTCCCACAACCACCCTATCCCATGCCCAACGTCCCACCCGCTGGACCGTTAGACCGGTTTTGGAAGGGCAAATGACAATCTTAGTTCAAATAACGACCATATTTAGATTAAGATTGTAGGTTGCGACAATCTTAGCTCAAAAACAGGGCAAATCTGAACTAAGATTGCAGAAAGGAGGTGCGAACGGGCACCGCCGCCGCACTATACGCAATGCGGCGGCTACAGAGCAAAAGTTTCACGAGCTCCATGAAAGGGCTCGTGAAACTTTTGTCTGTTGCCAAATAGCGATAGGGAGGAAAGATAGGGAAAGAAATGCGAACAGTGTTGCCCTGTGACATACCAAACGAGACGCTCGCAAGAGCGGCTCTTGTCCAGAGATGCCCGGTCGCAGCCGGGCATGACGGATGTTGGGTGCGGTAGGCTGGGTCGAGGAGTGGGGGTAAAGCACGAAACTGGGCACAGGAGGCCGAAAGTGTGCTTTAGGCACACGAAAGCGGCGGGTGGGCGCTGGCGGTTAACAGACTAATAAACAGAGAGATAAGCAGGTGAACCCACGTGATTTTCAAGGGGTACAAGTGGTTAACAACCACTCAATCAAACAGATAAGTGCCAGCGCAAATTCCGGAGCGAAGCGACAGGGCCTGCAGGCCCGAACGCCGTCTTCTGACGGCGAGCCCCTCCCCCGAGGGGAGGGGTTTGGGGTAGGGGTAACGTGGGTCTTTTTTTCTCTTTTGTCCCCCGGACAAAAGAGAAAAGCACCCCTCCCCAAGGGTGCTTTTCAAGTATATAAAACGAACTTAACAAAGGACACGAATCACTTCGATGTCCGATGCAAAGTTACTGCTTTTTTATTCTGAAAACAACGGTTTTTAACACTTAACCCTAAATTAAATATTTTTAGTTTTAAAGTGTAAGGCGTAAACGATTCAAATTCACTAGAGTAGCGAAACGATGGAATCGTAGTATTTTTTGCTCACAGGGATGTTTTTTACCCCGGTTTGGTCCAATTGGGCCAGTGCGTAGCCGTTGGCGTCCTTCTTCAGGAGGTCCACATGGGCCGCGTTGACAAAGAAACTGCGGTGGCAGCGGACCAGTCCGTGGCGCTGGAGGAGTTCTTCCAGGGCCCGCATGGAGGAGCGGAGTTCGAAGTCCTTCACCTTACCGTTGTCCAGGTGAACAATGTGGACGTAGTTTTCCTGGGCCTCGATATAGAGGACGGCCTCGGAGGAGACCACCAGTTTGAGGCGCTTCTGCTCGTCCTGGAAGCGGATGAGGGTCTTCTCATCCACGGCCGGGGCCATCAGGGCCCTCTTGTTGAGCACGTGGAGCTGCACGGCCATGGAGATGATGGACAGCGGGAACACCAGGATGCCGGCCATGTACAGCACGCAGAGGGACATGACGGCAAAATAAGGCCGAACCCCGGCCCAGCCAATGCCCATGGGAATGGACAGGAACAGGCCGCAGAGAATGGCTTCTCCAAAGCACCAGAGCACGTAGAGCGACCAGTTGAGGTCTATGGTGCGCTTGAGGATGAACAGCAGCATGCGGGAGAACACCATCACCCCCAGCACAATGAGGGTGGCAACGATGAGGTTGAGGGCGTAGTGGCCCTTTCCAACGGCCAGGAAGGTGTCTATGTCAAAAGGCTTGTAGGCCAGGACGAACAAAAAGAAAAATATAGGGACAGCCGTGAAGAACAGTACATTCACGGGCATCTTGTAAAAGGTACGGGCTATGGTTTTCATACAGGGCAAAGTTACAAATAATTCCGGATAAGACATTATCTGGGTCCCGAACGGTTAAATTGTTTCAAAATTGCCAAAAATAGTGTATATTTGCATGTTTATAGCTGTAGGAAACTAAAAATTATTATAAACTAATTCGAGAATTTATGGCAGACAAGAAGAAAAGAGTCTATCGCTTTGGCGGAAAGCACGCCGAAGGCGATGGCAAGATGAGGGAACTCCTGGGTGGCAAAGGTGCCAACCTGGCCGAGATGAATCTGCTCGGTATGCCGGTTCCCGCTGGCTTCACCATTACCACCGAGTGCTGCACTGAGTACTATCGTCTGGGTGGTGGCTATACCCCCGAGCTCAAGGCCGAAGTAGCCGACGCTCTGGAAGCAACTGAGAAAATCATGGGCAAGAAGTTCGGTGACCCCAACGATCCGCTCCTCGTGAGCTGCCGTTCCGGCGCCCGTTCCTCCATGCCCGGCATGATGGATACCATCCTGAATATCGGCCTTTGCTCCGCAACCATCCCTGGTCTGATCAAGAAGACCAATAACCCCCGTTTCGTGTATGACGCTTACCGTCGTCTCATCATGATGTACTCTGACGTTGTGATGGAGAAGGCCGAAGGCATCGAACCCGCAGACGGCCAGGGCATCCGCCAGCAGCTGGATCGCATGATGGAAGATGTGAAGAAGGCCAACGGTTACAAGAGCGACACCGAGCTCACCGCCGATCAACTCAAAGATCTGGCCGAAGCTTTCAAGGTCCGCATCAAGGAAGTCCTGGGTGTAGAATTCCCGGACGACGCCAAGGCTCAGCTTTGGGGTTCCATCGGCGGCGTGTTCAAGAGCTGGAACGGCAAGCGTGCTATCCGCTACCGTCAGATCGAGCACATTCCGGACGACTGGGGCACCGCTGTGAACGTACAGTCCATGGTGTTCGGTAACATGGGTGACACCTCCGCTACCGGTGTAGCTTTCTCCCGTAACCCCGCCAATGGTGACAACAAGTTCTATGGTGAGTGGCTCATCAACGCCCAGGGTGAAGATGTGGTGGCCGGTATCCGTACCCCCAACCCCCTGAACGAAGCTACCAAGAGCGAAAAGAACAAGAACCTCGCTTCCCTTGAAAAGGCCATGCCCGAGGTTTACAAAGAACTGGACGACATCCGCAAACACCTTGAGGAGCACTTCCAGGATATGCAGGATATCGAATTCACCATCCAGGAAGGCAAGCTCTGGATGCTGCAGTGCCGTATTGGCAAGCGCACCGGTCTGGCTGCCCTCCAGATGGCTGTAGATATGGTTGAGGAAGGCCTCATCGACGAGAAGACCGCCGTGATGCGCGTGGCCCCCGCCCAGCTGGACGAGGTTCTCCACCCCATCCTGGATCCCGCTTCCGAGAAGAAGGCCACCGTCCTGGCCCAGGGTCTGCCCGCTTCCCCGGGTGGTGCCGTAGGTCAGATTGTCTTCACCTCAGAAGATGCTATTGAATACATGAAGGCCGGCAAGAAGTGCATCCTCGTCCGTGAGGAGACTTCCCCCGAAGATATTGACGGTATGCACGCCTCTGTGGGTATCCTCACCGAGCGCGGCGGCATGACGTCCCACGCTGCCCTGGTGGCCCGTGGTTGGGGTAAGTGCTGCATCGT
>CAMVJR010000060.1 GCA_947167855.1 uncultured Bacteroidales bacterium | reverse complement strand
TTTCGGCGAGCTCCAGGAAGTAAACTTCTCTTTCTGGCTGGGAATAGCCTTAATCGTCATTTCCGTCCTCATCCAAACCCGCCGGGTGACACATACTAATACGTCCCGATGATGAAACGAACTCTCCTCTTCCTGCTTCTGACCTTTGTTCCTTTATTCGCTCTTGAAGCCAAGGACTACGAAGTCCGCGGCCCCCAAGGCGGCATTTCCTTCAAGATTTGCTTGCCTGAAGGATTCAACCCTCAAACGGACAAGTGCCCCATGGTTATTCTCATGCATGGCATCTTCTCCAGCAAGGACTATAACCCCATGCCTGCACTGGCCAAGGGCCTTGCGAAAGCCGGAATAGCGTCTATCCGTTTCGACTTCAATGGCCATGGTAAAAGCGAAGGCCGTAAACAGGACATGACGATAGAGAAGGAGATTGCCGATGCGATGGCTATCTATGAATATGTAAGAGCGCTGCCTTATGTGACTGATGTCGGCTTTCTGGGTCACTCTCAAGGCGGGGTCGTCGCTTCTATGTCCGCCGGCCGGCTGGCTGAGCAGGGGATTGCCCCAGAAGGGCTTGTACTTCTTGCTCCCGGTGCCGTCATCAAGGAAGCCTGCCAGGGCGGCAAGTTTTTTAACGCCCGCTTCGATCCCAATGACCCTCCTGAGTACATCCGTTGCTGGGGCATCTACAAACTAGGGCGTGAGTACCTGCTGAGCACCCAAGAACTGGACATCTACGGCACTGCAGCGGCATACGAGGGCCCCGTTCTCATCCTTCACGGAACCGGGGATAAGATTGTCCCAATGTGGTTGCAGCGAGCGTTATAAAGAAACCTACGGTGACAAGGCCGAGCTCAAGACCATTGATGGTGAGAATCATACCATCACCCGTCATCGCGACGTCGTTGTCCGAGAAGTGGTTGACTTTTTCAAAGGACTTTGAAGACGTCTCTCAACTTTATTCAGCATGTCGAAGAACCGCCAGGTAGCAACGGCAGGCCCAATCCTTTTGGGCATAATCTGGGCAGGAAAAAGGAACAATACCCCTTGAACGAAGGATTTCCGGCCTCATATAGATTTTTCTAATAATATTTTTGCCTGTATGACAAATATCAGTATCTTAGCAAAAATATAACCAGCTAACAACCAATTATATGAGACGCATCTATTTCCCCTTTTTCTTCCTGTGGGCCCTTCTTTACTCTATAGGGGCATCGGCGCAGGATTTTACTCTTGGGCCGGAAGGCTATTTCCGTAATGAAGGAATCGATGTGATGGCTTTTTATGACTTTTATCCGGAAGGGCATCAGGGGGGAGTCTGCGTCATTATGAATGGAAAACGCATAGCCACCAACGGTGACCTCCGTTTTGAAGCCACTCCCGGTCAGTGGCAGCCTGTTCCCCGTCAGATTTCCCGCGAAGTTGGGAAAGACGCCATCGTCGCCAGGCTGGCCTATCCGGATTCCTCCCGCCACCTGACGGGATTCAACCCGATGGTGTATCCCGATGCCGTGGTTAACTATACCGTAACCACAAAAGCCGTGGGCGGCCATATTGAAGTAACCCTGGACCTGGACCGTCCCATTCCGGAAGAATTTATCGGCAAGGCCGGTTTCAACCTGGAGTTCTTCCCCGGAAACCTCTTCGGAAAGCCCTGGCTGATGGATGGTCAAAGCGGCATCTTTCCCAGACAACCCAATGCCCCCCTTGCCATGACGGAGCCCAACTACAAGCATACAGGTAATTTCCACCAGGACGGGAAGCCCATGATTGATTTCGACCGGCTCATCGCAGAAGGGAAGGGATATAATCCCATCGTAGCCGACGATATCATCGCCGAACCTTATGCTGTTGGCCGAAAGTTCACCTCCCGCCCGGACAATCCTTACGAGAGACTTACCATAGAGACCCTTACGGAGGATCTGAAACTCTATGACGGGCGGATGAACCACAACAACGGATGGTTCGTCCTCCGCTCGGAGATTCCCTCCGGAGCGACAAAGGGAGCTGTCAAGTGGATCATAACACCCGCCGTAATACCGGGCTGGCGATATGCTCCGGTCATCCAGACTTCCCAGGTGGGTTACCATCCGGCGCAGCGAAAGATAGCCATTATAGAACTGGATGGGAGGGATACAGTCCGGGACTCTGCCGAACTGATCCGGATTGACGCCGACGGTACCACCCCCGTCCTTGCCGCTACACCCAAGGACTGGGGACGGTTTCTCCGCTTCAACTACGCCTGCTTTGATTTCAGCGAAGTCCGGCAGAGCGGCCTTTATCAGATCCGCTATGGCGATAGCGTGTCCTCCGTTTTCCGTATCGATGACGATGTCTACCGGCGGGGTATCTGGCAGCCCGTGATTGAGTATTTCCTGCCCAACCAGATGTGTCATATGCGGGTCAATGAGAAATACCGGGTTTGGCACGATGCCTGTCACCTGGACGATGCCCGGATGGCCTTGAACGAAAACGGGATCGACGGCTACAACCAGGAAGCTGGCATATCCCCGTATGCTCCCGGGGCATTTGTTCCCGGTGTGGCCGTTGGTGGCTGGCACGATGCTGGAGATCTGGACCTCAGGATAGAGTCCCAGGCCGGGGAATCCTACATCCTCTCCCAGGCTTACGAACAATTCCGTCCGGAGATTGATGTTACCGCCATCGATTTTGATCGCCGCGTCACGGAGATTCATCAGCCGGACGGAAAGAATGACATCCTGCAGCAAATCGAGAATGGTGTTTTGTCCGTTGTGTCGGCCTATCAAGCACTGGGTCGCCCTTATCGGGGAATCATCAGCAGCAGTCTGAGGCAGTACGTCATCCTGGGAGATGCCGCGGCCATGACGGACGGGGCCCCCGGAAATGAGGATGACCGCTGGATTTACACGGAAGACAATCCTTCCCGTGACAGGGAGACAGCGGCCCAGCTTGCCGGTGCCGCCCGCGTACTCCGTGAGTATAACAGTACCCTGGCGGCCCGGTGCCTGGATATGTCAAAGGCGCTTTTCTCCTCTACGGAGGGTAACCGGATGCACGCCGCCGTGGAATTGCTTCTCACAACGGGAGAGAAAGAATACAGGGACTATATCCTTGCTAATAAGGACTCAATCCTGAAGGAAATGGGGCAGAGCGGCTGGTTTGCCGCTTCCCTGGCCAAAGGCTGGGAGCAGAGCCGGGACAAGAAAGAACGAGCCTTTGCGAAGGAATTCCGGCAGGCCCTTGTCCAGTATAAGGAACAACTGCAGGCTCTTGTTTCCGAGAATCCCTACGGCGTTCCTTATCATCCTACCATCTGGGGTGCAGGATGGGATATCCAGCGCTTTGGCTATCAGCACTATTTCCTTGTTTCGGCCTACCCGGATATCTTCTCCATAGATCCCGTCTATGATGCGCTTCACTTTGTGCTGGGCCGTCATCCTGGAGTCAATACGGCTTCCTTCGCATCGGGAGTCGGTGCCATCTCGGCAACCACCGCCTACGGTACCACCCGCGCGGACTGGTCTTACGTTCCCGGAGGGGTTATCTCAGGGACTGCCATCATTCGGCCGGATCTTCCGGAACTGCTGGAGTTCCCGTATCTTTGGCAGCAGACCGAATATGTCCTTGGCGGAGGATCCTCCCATTATATGTTCCTAGTCTTGGCAGCGGAAAAATTGCTGAAGGAATAAGACCCGGTTTGTATTATCCCGATTAGTAGACGTAAACAAACGAAGAATATGAAGAAAACGCTGGCTATGCTTTTGTGGGGACTCCTTTTGGTAGCCTGCAAAAGCCGTCCTGTCTCCGACACCTTGGACGGTAGCCTCAAGGACTGGCGCTCCATTCTTGCCAAAATACGCGTCCAGTTCACGGAGTTATTGAATACTTTGTGATCAAAGCAATAGGTCCTAATGATGAGAGAAAGTCTTTATAACTACATTTATAATGAAGTTGTTCCCAGGTATGCGGCCTTTGATCAAGCGCACCGGGAAGATCATGCTTTGATGGTCATTGACCGCGCTCTGTCCATGGGCCGGCAGTATGATATCGATGAAGAAATGCTTCTGACGGCTGCTGCCTGTCATGACCTGGGACTGGCTGTTGACCGGAAGACACACCATTTGGAAAGTGGGCGGATAATACGAGAAGACAAGCGGCTTGCCGAGTGGTTTACTCCAGAGCAGATCGAGACCATCGCCCAGGCCGCGGAAGATCATCGGGCATCGGCCCAAACGCCGCCAAGAAGCATCTATGGCCGTCTTGTTGCCGAGGCCGACCGCTTAATCGTTCCCGAAACCGTCATACGCCGGACGGTTCAATTCAGCCTTTCCCATTATCCCGAACTGGACAAAGAAGGCCACTGGAATCGCACGCTGGAGCATCTCCATGAAAAATATGCAGAAGGCGGCTATCTTCACCTTCTGATTCCGGGTTCTCCCAATGAAGCGCCTCTGGAACAGCTGCGCGAAATCATCAAAGATGAGGCTCGGCTCCGGACTATTTTTGAATCTGTTTTCTCAGAAGAGGAGATTACCACAGCCTGAGCAGATCTATGATGTTTTCAATGAGCCAGGGGCTTTCGTAATCCTTTTGAGTGCCGTCAACCACAGCGAAGGAAAAATTAGTGGCCATGCACTCTTCGGGGGCATCGACATAATCCGTGTTCTTACCTACAACGTCCCAGAAATCGGAGGCTTCTTCGGTAGGGTACCACGTGTCCAGAGCATCGATGGGAACCAGGACCGTTTGGCTGTAATCGAAGAAGTCGACATCCTCCCCGGCTTCGGTATAGGCTTCCTCCCAGGTAGCGGTGTAGAGGGTGAGGAGTGCGCAGTCCCGTTTCTCTCCGTTAATGGTGAAGGTGGCGTAGTTGTCCAGATGCTCCACGTCGGGATTGGATAAAATCAAGTCCCGGATGGCGGGGGCAAAGTCAATATCTTCATCCAAGATGTGGAAGCCGATGAGTTCGTACATTTTCCGACGGAAGTCCGGGGAGTTGCGGGTAAGGCAGTGGAAAAGTTCGTGGGCGATGAGACTATGGACATAGTCCGGTTCACGTTTCATGACTCTCTCGTAGAGGTATATCTCTGTCTTGTGAGTATAGGCGGCCGCTGCATCCCCCTCTTCCATCATATTGGTCTTTATGAAGACGATTTCATGATCCGGGAAGGGAAGGGAAAGCGCCCCCATAGCTGCCAGCTTGTCCTCGACGTACCCGACGGCCTCGTCGATAACTGCTTTTTCTTCCTTGGAGAAGTCCTGAATGCAGGTTTGACCTATTGCTTTGAGTTCGTCCAACGTGGCTCCGGCTTTTCTTGCCTTCCAGTCTAAGTCATACTGCGTGAGTTTGTCATAGTACTCGGTGTTGGCGAGAATCAGTTGCTGCCCCTCCGGTATCGTTGCAAAGTGGTAGTTGATTTCTACTGGCTTAGGGCCCACAGGATCCCTTTGACACGAAAGAAAGAGACTGGCCGAAACCAGAACAAGGAAGATGGGGAAAGACTTCATATCAAATGCTTTTTTGTTCGTTGCAAAGATAACAAAAAATACGGTCCACGACGTGTTTCTCAACTACTTTACAGCCTTCGTAGACACAGAAGCAACCACTTTCACTGTCCCGGCCGAACCAGCGGCCGACGCTCCGGGTGTCAAGTGTATTCAGGGCGTCCTTTGCTCTCCCGCACTAGCGTTTCAGGAACTTCTGATACCTTTCCATTTCTTTCGCCAGCGCCTCCTGGCTAAGGTCTGCATTGGGAAAGAAGGCATCAGCCCGGACTTTACCGCCGGCTGCGGACCAGTTGCCCACCCCTTCACCGTCCTGGAGGATGACCGGCCAGAAGATGCCGTTACCGCTGTGCGCGCGGTGCATATGGTCCGGATGGACCGACACGTGCCGGCTTTTGTACGCAATCAGGTATTCATCGTAGGACGGAAGCAGTGTTACCGTTCCGCTGCGGAATCCGCGGGTGCGGCTGTCCCGGTGGCGTAGGAAGGAGAGTCCTTTCCACCGCTCCTCTATGAGTTCTCCCTGAATGGCGCTGATGCCCTTTTTGCAGTCGCTGATATTGAGGCCGCACCACCAGACGAAGTCTTCCAGGGTGGCGGGACCGTGGCTGCGGAAGTAAGTTCTGGCCAGCTTGGCCAGCGCTTCTTCCTGGCTGATTTCAGGCACCGGAGGCAGTTTTTGGGCCGATAGGGCATAGCTTTGCTTCAGGGGGAAGAGGTCTCCGCTGCAGAGAAGGCCGCTGTATTCGGCCAGGCGGATGTGGTAGGAGAGCCGATGCTCCTCCATAGCGATACCCCTGTCCTTGAGGGCCTTGGCGAAATCGGCCTTTTGGGCTATCCGGCTTTTGGAAAGATAATCGCTGAAAATGGTCTGGATGGCTTCCTGTTCGGCCAGGGGGATGTCAACGCCGTTGGAGTGCATCCATCCGGCCATCCCGCGGAGGGCATTGCTCCGGCAGAGTTCCAGCATCCATCCCAGGTCTTCTCCAGCCACCAATTGCCAGGTGGTGCGGAAAAGGTGTACCCGGACAATCTGGCCTTCATTGTAGGCCTTCTCGAACGCCTTGGCACTAGGCCTTTTGGTGCGCATTCCCACTGCCCAGCGCATCATCCGGTACTCCTGCGCCTGCATCGCGCCCATCCAACTCACCACTTCTAGCGGCGATTTCATCTGGGGGCAAATCAGTTGCTGGTTCAGCAGGCGTTGGGAGATGGGATTCATACTGGAGACTCAAAGTCCCTTTGGCGGTCAAATAAACGGGGTTATATTCTTTCTATGACCGGCGGATAGCCAGCAGGCACAAAACCAGGAGGGCGGGGAAGAAGGAGGCGGCCAGGATACCGCTCTGGATGTCGTCTCCACCGGACCGGGTGACCAGCCCCACCAGGGAGGGGCCAAAGGTGCCGCCGGCATCACCGGCCAGGGCCAGCAGGGCGAACAGAGCCGTTCCGCCACCGGGCATACGGGCCGATGTAAGGCTGATGGAACCGGGCCACATAATGCCCACGGCCAGACCGCTGACCATACAACCTGCCAGGCTGACCATAGGAATCCGTGCCAGGGAAGCCGTCAGATAGGCGGCAAAAGTGAGGATACCTGCGCCCGTCATATAGGCCGATAAATCCAGGTTCTGGCCTTTCTTTCCATACCAGAGCCGTCCCAGACCCATACAGAAAGCAAAGCCGCAGGGACCCGCCAGGTCTCCGATGGCCTTGTCCACGCCCAGGGAAGCCTCGGCAAAGGCCGATGTCCACTGCGCCATGGTGCTTTCGGAGGCACCGGCTGCAATCATCAGCAACAGGAAGAGCCAGAAAGTCTTATTGCGGAGCAACTGTCCCATAGTCATTCCCTCGGAATCGGCCACGATGGGCTCGATGGGGCAGGTGGCGAAATTGAGGATGTTATAGAGCGGAATCAAGGCCCACAGGCAGGCCAGGATGCGCCAGTTGTCCAGTCCGAACACCGTAAAGAACAGCGTGGAGCCCAGGATTACACCTACGGCGCCCCAGCAGTAGAAGGAATGGAGCAGGCTCATCATTCCCTCCTTATTGGGGAAAGGGCAGGCCTCGATGATGGGGCTGCAGAGCACTTCAATAAGGCCGCTGCCCACGGCATAGACCGTGACGCAGAGAAGGATGCCCACCAGCGGATTGTGGAAAAGGCCGGGCACGAAGGCCAGGCCGGCCAGTCCCAGTGCCGATGTTACCTCTGATACGATGATGCTCTTGCGGTAGTCTATGTTCTTGAACTTGGCGCAAAGGAAGTCCGTGATCAGCTGAACCACATAGAAAACGGCCGGAATGAGGGCCAGGCTGGCTATAGGGATTTGGTACTCCCGGTGAAAAGCCATGAACAGGAGCGGCGTAAAATTGGCCACGATGGCCTGGGTTACAAAACCCAGGTAACACGCTATTTTGGTTTTTCCGTAGTCCTTCATTCTCTTAAAAACAAAAGCCCCTGGCATATGTCAGAGGCATTTTTGGAGGTACCAAGCGGAATCGAACCGCTGTAGCAGGTTTTGCAGACCTGTGCCTAACCACTCGGCCATAGTACCAGAACGGGAATGCAAAGTTAGCAGGTTTTCCCGAAACTACAAAAAAATCAGATATTATTCAGGAAATAATCTACAACGGCGTCCTTACTTTCCTGCGTAATCAGGAATTGGTTGTGGTTGGTATGGGAGCGGATGATCTCACAGTTGGGATACCGCCTCTTCCAACGGGCCTCATTGGTAAGGAATTCCGCCTTTTCCATCTTCTTGAGCTCGGGCGATTTGACAAAGCCCGCACTCACGGCGCTGTCTTCCGTGTAGATGGTGGAAACGATGGACGTGACCGGTCCGTTGTAGGTTTCCTCCGGCATGGTGGCCATCAGGTTGATGTCCAGGTCGGCCCTGCGGTTGTTTCTCTCCTCGCTCAGGTGGGGGAAGAAATAGGCGGGCTTTAAGAGTTTCTGGATGGCGGTATCGCGGTCCAGTTCTCCGTCCAGGACTACTACGCGGGGCTTCTCAGGCTTGTCGTTGTAAAGACGGGCGGCCAGGGCCAGGGCCTGTTCGCCGCCGGCGCAGAAACCGGTGAGGCACACGACGTTGCGGGTCTTGACAACGTCCTCCACATATTTGACATACACGTCTATCAGGCCATTGATATCCGTGAGCTCGTCCTGCAGGACGGTGTGGTAGGATTCGATGGCAAAAATGGCAAACTTGTGGCTGATATTCTGGGCCCATTCTCCAAAGAGGAAGTCAAAGCTGGTGTATCCGCTGATCACGATGATGACCGGTTTTTCCGTTTCAACCTCTCCGTGACCAAACCAGAAAGCATTGGGGTGCTTTTCGGCCGACATGATGCCGCGGATGGTTCTCCGCGTATAGAAGTCGTTGGCAGTGAGGTGGATGCCGGACATGCCCATCAGGACGATGAGCTGCATGATATGGAGGGAGGTGATGCCCACATCGTCCATCAGGTCTGCATTGACATTGATGCTGGGCAGGCCGATGAGACCGGCGGCTGCCTGGATCAGGAGCTCCTCGCCGGGGGTGACGGGCGTATCGTTGGTGGTGACCGGATTCAGGGCTTCGTTAACCAGGGCCGACTGGTCGATCTTGCCATTGAGGGTGAGCTTGAACTCCTTGACCTGGTTCCAGAAGGTAGGAATCATGTAAGGGGGAAGCTGCTTGCTCAGGTTGTGCTTGATGGCATCGAAGCCGTTGACGCCATCGGCCAGCATCACATAGGCTACGATATACTTCTCTGTGCCCACTTCTTCCAGGCGGACAAAGGCCCTCAGGACCCCTTCCTGCCTTTCAATGGCGGCGCAGATCTCTCCCAGCTCAATGCGGAAGCTGCGTAGCTTGATCTGCGAGTCTTTTCGGCCGATATAGTTGAAACTGCCGTCCTGGTTCAGGGTTACCAGGTCTCCGCTGTGGTACAGCCGGGACACGTCTATGCCTTCACGCTCCTGCTCGAAGGGATTCTCGGAGAAGGCCTTGGCGTTCAGTTCCGGGCGGTTCCAGTAACCGTTGGTAACCTGCATGCCTCCTACCCACAGTTCTCCGGATTCTCCCGGAGCTACCTGTTTTCCTTCTTCGTTGACCACATAGCACACTACACCCGGGGCGGGTTTGCCGATATTCTGCCATTCATCGGCCTGCTTGAACTCGTGGGTGGTGATGACCACGCAGGTCTCGGTGGGGGCGTATCCGTTGACAAAGCGGTAGGAATATTTTCCGGCTATCTTGCTGGTAAGGCTGTGCGGGATGGCCTCTCCACCGGCCGAAAGGGTTTCCATGGCGGGGAAATCGTAGTCCGGGAAGATGGCCAGCAGGGACGGCGGCATGAAGGTGAAGGTAATCCCTTTCTCTTTGATCAGTTTGTGAAGCTGGAGGGCGTTGTGCCTTTCTTCGTTCTGGGCTATGATCAGCGTGCCGCCATAGAAGAGGGAAGAGTAGATCTCCAGGACGGAAGCATCAAAGCTGATGCTGGCAAACTGGAGGATGACGGAATGGTCGCTGATCTGGAAATTGTCCGGATGGCACACCGTCTGGCAGTAACTGTAAAGGGCCTTGAAGGGGACCGAAACGCCTTTGGGCTGTCCCGTGGTTCCGGAAGTATAGATCATGTAAACCTCTGAGAAGCCTCTTTTCAGGAGCGGAAGCGGCTTGGCAATGGGCGTGGCCAGCAGGTCCTGGATATTGTCTTGGGTGATGAGGACGCTGACGCCGGCATCCTGGCAGATGAAGTCTCTGCGCTCCACGGGATTCTCCACGTCAATGGGAACATAGGAGCAACCCAGCTTGATGGAGGCCAGCATGCAGGGCAGGTAATGCTGGTTCCGTCCCAGGTAGATGCCTATGCGGACGGGAACGGTGGGGTCTCCGGCGTTCAGGTCTATCTGTTGGGCAATCCCGGAGGCGATGTGGTTGGCCATCTCATCCATCTGGGCATAGGTAACCTCCTGGTTGCCAATGACGTATGCCGGCTTGTCCTTATAGATGTTGACAATGGTCTTTAACCGATCTGTCAGCTTCTCAAAATAAAAATCCATACACTACTACTATAATACTTAGAACTTGATAGCTACGTGACCCAGAATCCAGCGTCCGGCCTGCTGCATGGGGGCTACGCTGGAACCGCCCTGCTTGTAGGACGTATTGGCAATGTTGTAAACATTGATACCCATTTCCACTTTCCAGATATGGTAGCTGGCGCCCAGGTCAAACAGCACG
>CAMVJR010000059.1 GCA_947167855.1 uncultured Bacteroidales bacterium | reverse complement strand
GCTCTTCCACCTTGCCGCGGACAATCTTCATGGTGGAGTTCATCATCTTGTTGGCAATGGTGAATTCCTCGTCGCAGAGGCCGATGGCCGAAGGAAGCCAGCGCTCCGGGAACATCCCCTCGTGCTTGCCGCCTTTCTTGTAGCTGTCTACATCGGCCTGGATCAGGTCCAGCATGTAGTTCTTGCCTTCAGGGGAGGCAGGGTCCAGTCCGTGCTTCTGGGCGGCTTCCGTGAGGGCGGCCTTGTCCGGGACGAAGAGGGCCACGCAGAAGGGCTTCTGGTTGTTGTGCAGTACGCAGGCGTTCACCCATTTGGAGGTTTCGGTGATGCTGTCCTCGAAGCCTTCCGGGGAGTATTTCTCTCCGTCGGAGGAGATGAGGAGGCTCTTGAACCGGCCCACCACATACAGGAACTCCGGATCTTCGGGGCAGATGTAGCCCATGTCTCCGGTGTGCAGCCAGCCGTCTATGATGGTATCGGCCGTGGCCTTGGGGTTCTTCCAGTAGCCGGCCATCACGTTCTCTCCGCGGATTACAATCTCTCCGCGGGTGCCGTGGGGCACTTCCTTCCCTTCGGCATCCAGGATGACGCAGTCCATAGGCTTTACGATGCGGCCGCTGGAGCCGAAACGGGCGTGTCCGGTGGAGTTGGCGCAGATGATGGGCGTGGCTTCGGTGAGGCCGTAACCCTGGAACATAGGCATACCTACGGCGCAGAAGAAGCGCTGCAGTTCAATGTCCAGCAGGGCACCGCCGCCCACGAAGAACTTCATACGGCCGCCAAAGCTTTCGCGTACCTTGGAGAAGAGGATCTTGTCAAAGAGGTCTACCAGGGGCTTGCGCCAGAAAGTTCCTCCGGTTCCGCGGTTATAGTATTCCTTGTTGTATTTGATGGCGTTTTTGACGGCAAAGTTGAAGAGTTTCTCGGCGGCCGGTCCCTGTTTCTTGATGCCGGCCTCGATGTTTTTCTTGAAGTTGCGGGCCAGGGCCGGAACGGAGAGCATCACGTGCGGGCGCACCTCGGAGATGGCCGTAGGGATATTCCTGAGGGTGGCCATGGCATTTTTGCCGATGGGGACGAAAGCGATGGAGCCGCCGTAAATCATCATGGTGTACATGCCGGCTACGTGGGCAAAGCAGTGGTCCAGCGGGAGGATGATGAGCATCACGTTGCCCTCATCGATGGTGATGACGGAGTTGCCCTGCTCCACATTGGCGGTGTAGTTGCGGTGGGTGAGGAGGATGCCCTTGGGGTCGGCCGTGGTGCCGGAAGTGTAGGAGATGTTGGCGTAATCGTCCGGGCCGATGGATTGGTATCGGGCTACAAAATCGGCCTTGTGGGCCGCCAGGAACTCGTCTCCCATCTTTTGGATTTCGCTCATGCGGATTTCCTTCCCCTCCAGTTTGTCGTAGTCGAAGGCCACGTCGTCAAAGACAATCACTTTCTCCACGTTGGGGCACTCGGAGAGGATGGCGCGGATCTTGGGCAGGTGGTTGCCGGACACCAGAATCCATTTGGCATCCGAGTGGTTGATGCGGAAAATGAGGTCCTTCCCTTCTCCCAGGTTCACGGACAGGGGAACGTCCGTTGCTCCGGCGTAGAGGGCTCCCAGCTCGGCCAGGATCCACATGGCACGGCTCTCGGACAGGAGGGCTATCTTGTCTCCCTTCTGCAGGCCCAGCGCCATGAGGCCGGCTCCTATGCGGTAGGCTTCCTCGCGGGTCTGGCCCTGGGTAATCACCTTCCAGGTGCCGTTCACCTTCTCCCTCAGGTAGGGATGGTCCTCATATTTATGGGAATACTTCTCTACGAAGTCAATGATGGTAATTCTTTCTGCCATAGGTTTTGTGTTTTATTCTGCGGGGAAGAGGCCGTAAAGTTCCGCGTCTATCTTGTCCGTAATGAACTGGAAATCTTCCGGTTTGTTCTCAAACTTGATGTTGTCCACATCTATCACCAGGAGGCGGGACTTGTAGTCCTTGATCCAGTCTTCGTAGCGCTGGTTAAGGCCGGTGATATAGTCAATGCGGATGGAACGCTCGTACTCACGGCCGCGCTTCTGGATTTGGGCAATGAGGTTGGGAATGCTGGAGCGCAGGTAGATGAGCAGATCCGGCGGGTTCACCAGCGACATCATGAGGTCAAACAGATCCGTGTAGTTTTCAAAGTCACGGGTAGACATCAGGCCCATCGCATGCAGATTGGGGGCAAAGATGCGGGCATCTTCGTAGATGGTGCGGTCCTGGATAATGACCTCCTGGTGTTTGGAGATTTCCACCACATCCTTGAAGCGCTTGTTGAGGAAGTAGATCTGGAGATTGAACGACCAGCGCTCCATATCCTCGTAGAAATCTGCCAGGTACGGGTTGTAGTCGACCGATTCGAATTTGGGCGTCCAGCCGTAGTGGGCGGCCAGCATCTTGGTAAGGGTGGTTTTTCCGCTACCGATATTTCCGGCGATGGCGATGTGCATAATATTGTAACTTTAGAATAATCCGTATAATTCTGCGTCTATCTTGTCCGTAATCTGGGCAAAGTCTTCTTCCCGGTTGAGGAAGTCCAGGTTGTCGGCGTCGATGGTGATGAGGCGGCCCTTGTACTCCGAGATCCATTTTTCGTATCTCTCGTTGAGGCCGGAGAGGTATTCGATGGAGATGGACTGTTCGTAGTCGCGGCCGCGCTTCTGGATCTGGGACACCAGGTGGGGGATGCTGCTCTTGAGGTAAATCATGAGGTCCGGCTCCTTGACCACTTCCATCATCACGTTGAAGGTATCCATATAGGTGTTGTAGTCCCTTTCCGTGAGGTTACCCTGCGCGTAGTTGTTGGCTACAAAGATGTGTACGCCTTCAAAGAGGGTGCGGTCCTGGATGATGACGTCCTTGGACTTGGCAATTTCCAGGACGTCGTGCAGGCGCTGCTGCAGGAAATACATCTCCAGGGCAAAGGACCAGCGCTTGATATCTGCATAATAATCAGCCAGATACGGGTTGTACGTAACCGACTCAAACTTGGGCGTCCACCCGTAGTGACGGGCGAGCAGCGTGGTGAGCGTCGTCTTCCCGCTCCCTATATTTCCGGCGATTCCTATATGCATGATTGTGTTCTACAAAGTTGGCAAAAAGTTAGTAAATTTGCAATGATAAGACACAGCCTATGCTTCATTCCCGCATATTTACTTTCAACCCCCTGGGCACCAACTGTTCGGTCCATTGGGAGGAGGGCCAGAAGGCCTGCACCGTGGTAGATCCCGGCATGTCGTCGGACGACGGCGTAAAGGAACTCACGGACTTTTTCCAAAAAGAAGGCCTCACGCCCGATGCCATTTTCCTGACGCACGGCCACTTTGACCACGTCTGGGGCGTGGAGAAACTGCTCAAGGTTTACCCCGTTCCGGTGTATATGCATCCGGCCGATAAGGGCATCCTGGCCGACGGCGCCTCCGTCTTCAAGGGCATGCAGAGCTTCAAGGTGTTCCAGCACAGCATTGCCACCACCGATGTGGCCGAAGGCGACGTCCTCACCTCCGGTGGAACGGAATGGAAGGTGCTGCACACGCCCGGCCATACGCCCGGCGGCGTGTGCTACTATTCGGCCCTGAACAACCTGCTGCTCAGCGGGGATACCCTCTTTGCCGGCAGTATAGGCCGAACGGACCTGGGCGGAGGAGACTACGACGTGCTCATGCACTCCATCCAGGAGAAGCTCCTTACGCTGCCCGGAGACACGGACGTGATTCCCGGTCACGGGCAGCCCACGTCCATAGCCCAGGAGGGCATGCACAATCCTTTCCTGCAACCGTTCAACGAACCCGAAGGAGATTCTCCGGAAGAGGGAATAGCCATTGAAGGAATATGAGCGTCATCTGGCTGGACAGCATTGATTCCACCAACTCCGAGGCCTTGCGGCGGCTCCCGGAGCTCTCCGACGGCACCGTCCTGGCGGCCCGTGAGCAGACGGCGGGGCGCGGCCAGCGGGGCAATACCTGGTTTTCGGCCCCCGGGGAGAACCTCACCTTTACCATTGTTCTCAAAGACCTGCCGCTGGGCGCGTCCAAGGCGGTACGGCTCAATTATATGACTTCCGTGGCCGTGGCCACCTACCTGGAATCCCATGGCGTAGAAGCCGCCATCAAGTGGCCCAACGATATCTATGTGAACGGCAAGAAGATCTGCGGCATGCTCATCGAGAACGTGCTGGGCACCCGCGGAGAGGTCAAGGCCTCGGTGGTAGGCATCGGGATTAACGTGAACCAGCAGGCCTTCCCCCAGCTGGCCAATGCCACTTCCCTGAGCCTGTGCACCGGGAAAACCTATGAGCCGGAGGCCGAACTGGGGAAATTCCTCTCCGTCTTCGAAGGCCTTCAGGTCAATGCTCCGGAGCTGTTTGCTTCCTATTCGGCCCGCCTGTTCCGCTGCGGCGTCTCGGCCCTGTATCACGACCTTCTGACCGACCGCGAATACCGGGGCGTCATCAAAGGCGTAGAAGCAGACGGCCGCCTGCACATCCAGGAAGAAGGCGGCGGGGACCATTACTATCGATTCAAAGAAGTGAGTTATATATTATGAAAAGAGAAAGCTGGTTGGATTTTTTGCGGGTTACGGCCTGCTTTATGGTGATGGTCATCCACAGCACCGAGCCCTTTTATCTGGGGGGCGAGGGAGGACTCATCCTCACGGCCACGGATGCCTTCTGGGTGGCCCTGTTCGAGGGTCTGTGCCGCTGCTGCGTGCCGGTTTTCCTGGTAGCATCGGCCTATCTCCAGTTCCCCATCCGCTATTCTACCGGGGAGTTCTTCCGCCGCCGGGCGGTGCGCATCTTGATTCCCATGCTGCTGTGGACGGTGGTTTATGCCCTGGCGTTTGGAGATCCCATAGAGAATTTCAAGGGCCTGCTGCTCAACTTCAACTATGCCGCCGGGCATCTCTGGTTTGTGTATATGCTGGTGGGTGTGTACCTCATCATGCCCCTGCTCTCTCCCTGGGCGGAGAAAGTGTCCGTGAAGGAGCTGGAGGTGTATCTGGGCATCTGGCTGCTCACCACGCTCTTCCCCTTTGTCCGCGAGGCGGCCGGGGGAGAGGCGCCCCTGATCCAGGCGGCCGACGGCCTGCCCGCTCCGGCCCTGTTCCCGCTGTGGGGAGAGGCTTCCTGGAATGCTTACGGCCTGTTTTACTATGTGAGCGGCTTCTTTGGTTATCTGCTGCTGGGCCTGTATCTGCGCCGTTTTGTGGGCAACCAGCGCTGGCTCAAACTGCTGGGCTGCTCGCTGTTCCTGCTGGGTTTCGCCGCTATTGTCTGGGGCCTGCTCCAGCGCTTCTCCAACACCTCTGACGTATTCCCGCTGGCCGGCTCTCTGGGAACGGCTGTAGCCTGGGAAACGCCCATCAACTTCTGCGGCCTGCCCGTTGTCATGACCTCCGTGGGCATTATCCTGCTATTCCGCTCCTGGTTCTCCGGGCATAGCGAGGAATCCGTATTCTACCGCCGCATCATCCTGCCCCTTTCCAAGGCGGGTTACGGCATGTACCTCATGCATATGCTGGTTCTGGCCTTCGTCAGCGCCTGGCTGCGCAACCTCTGGGGTTTGGGCGCAGAAGGTGCCCTTGGTGTCTGGACCACACCGGTCCAGATCCTCCTTACGGCCCTTGTTACCTTCACAGTGGTAGGCGCCGCATCCGTCCTGCTGCAGCGTATCCCCAAGGTAGGGAAGTATATTATAGGGTAAGAACCGCCTCCCGGAGCAGAGCCCTGGCTACTTCCGGCTTCAGAGCTTCGGAAACCGAAAGGGAGCGGGGAGAGACTTCAAGGACTTTTTGGAAACCGGCCCGGAGCAGTTCCGGGCTGTTTTCTATTTTACCGGAGAGGAGCGCTACGGGCGTTCCTTTTGCGTTTTGCAGCACGCCCAGGGGTACTTTGCCCTGCAGGGTTTGGGCGTCGGATTTTCCCTCTCCGGTTATCACCAGGCAGGCGCCTTCCACCACCTCTGAGAAGCGGTACAGGTCCAGGACCTTCTGGATGCCGGAGATCCTCTTGGCTCCCAAGTAGGCCATGAAAGCACCTCCCAGGCCGCCGGCCGCTCCGGCGCCGGGCAGGTTGGTAACGTCCACTCCCGTTTCATTAAGCATACGGGCGGCCAGCTTGAGCATGCGCTCTTCCAGCACCTCCACGTCTTCCGGAGATGCTCCCTTTTGGGGAGCAAATACGCGTGCGGCGCCCTTGGGGCCCACAAAAGGAGCATTCACATCGCAGAGGAGTTCTATGGTTATTTCGGTCAAATTCTTGATGCCAGGAACTTCCATCATACCGGCTCCCCCGTCGCAAATGGCACTACCGCCTAAGCCCACCAGGAAATGCCGGCAGCCTTCACCATACGCTGCCATCAGCAGTTCTCCCACGCCCCGGCTGGAGGCGATGAGTGGATTTCGATCAGAAGATTGCAATAGCTGAAGCCCGCATGCCTGGGCCACTTCGATAATGGCCGTTTCACCGGCAACTCCATAGCTGGCCTGTACGGAGCGGCCCAAGGGGTCGTGAACACTCACTTGACAAATATCGGCCCCCATGGCGGCAGCCAGCACGTCCAGCGTGCCCTCTCCGCCATCGGCCAGGGGCATTTCCACGATTTCTGCACCCGGCCAGTGCTCTCTGGCAGCATCGGCCCAAACCGCCGCCACTTCCTGTGCCGACAGACACTCCTTGAAGGAGTCGGGTGCTAAGATGATTTTCATTTAGATAATCTCGTCCCTCTCGCGGATGTCCTTGAGGCGGAGCTGGACGGTGGAGGAACCGCGGTAGAAGTTCTCCACAATGGAATAGCAGATATCGATGGGATTGCCGGCCTTGATGTGGTCAAAGTACTCGGCCATATTAAAGCCGATGGCGGCAATCTGGCGGTAAGGCTGGCTTTCCTGCATGAGGTCCAGCTTGAGGTGCAGGCCGCCGGCTCCCACCTTTCGGCCGTTGCCGGCATCGTAGACGTCTTCCGTGAGGAATACCGGATTGTTGTTACCCGGGCCGAAGGGCTGGAACTGCTTGAGGAGGCGGGTGAACTTGGGCGTGATCTGGGAGAAGTCGAGCTTGGCGTCAATCTCCACCACCGGGGTGAGTTCTTCGCGGGTGATATTGCCGGAAACGAAGCTGTCCATGCGCTTGCAGAACTCTTCCAGGTGCTCTTCCTTCATGGTGAGGCCGGCGGCATATACGTGGCCGCCAAAGTTCTCCAGGAGGTCTGCGCAGCTCTCGATGGAGGCGTAGAGGTCAAAGCCCTGCACGCTGCGGGCGCTGCCGGTGATGAAACCGTTGCTCTTGGTGAGCACCACCGTGGGCTTGTAGAAGGCCTCTACCAGACGGGAGGCCACAATGCCCACCACACCCTTGTTCCAGGTGGGGTTGTACACGATGGTCACATTCTCGGTGGCCAGGGCCCGGCCGTTCTGGACCATGTCCAGGGCTTCCTGGGTGATTTCCCGGTCTATGGACTTGCGCTCGTTGTTGTTGTCGTTAATCTGTTCTCCGATGCGGAAGGCGGTGCGGTCATCGGCTGCGGTGAGCAGCTCCACGGCCAGGCGGCCGCTTTCCATACGGCCGGCGGCGTTGATGCGCGGGCCGATCTTGAACACGATATCGTCTATGGTAATGTGCCCGGGCTCCAGCTTGGCCAGGTTGATCATGGCCAGGAGGCCCTTGCGGGGATTCTCATTGAGGCGCTTGAGACCATAGTGGGCCAGGATGCGGTTTTCTCCGGTCATGGATACCAGGTCCGAAGCAATGGAAACCACCTGCAAATCCAGCAGGGGTTCCAGCAGGCTCCAGTCCAGGCCGTACTTCTGTACATAGCCCTGGGCCAGTTTGAAGCCCACGCCGCAGCCGCAGAGGTCGTCAAAGGGGTAGTGGCAGTCTTCCCGCTTGGGGTCCAGGATGGCTACCGCCTTGGGAAGGGCGTCTTCCGGCAGGTGGTGGTCACAGATGATGACCTCAATCCCCTTGGCGCGGGCATACTCCACTTTGTCGATGGCCTTGATGCCGCAGTCCAGGGTGATGACCAGGCCGATGCCGTTATCTCCGGCCCAGTCCAGGGCCTTGTAGGAGAGGCCGTAGCCTTCGTCGTAGCGGTCCGGGATGTAGAAGTCTACCTTCTGGGTAAAGTGGCGGATAAAGGAGAAGACCTGCGCCACGGCGGTGGTGCCGTCTACGTCATAGTCTCCGTAGACCAGGATCTTTTCTCCTCCGGTGATGGCCTGGTGCAGCCGTTCTACGGCTTTGTCCATGTCGGTCATCAGGAAAGGATCGTGGAGGTCTTCCAGGCGGGGGCGGAAGAAACTGCGGGCCTGTTCAAAGGTCTCTACACCGCGCTGAACCAGGAGATCGGCCAGGACCCGGTCTATGCCCAGTTCGGCCGCCAGCTGCGATGCCTTCTCAGGATCCGCAGCCGGAATCAAGCTCCATTGACGTTCAGCAATACCCATAAATTTTCGCTAATTTACAAATATAGGGATATTGCGGAAAAATTACAAACAGGAAATGATGATTTCGTCGGCGAGCTGTTCGGGAGTGAGGGCCGATGCATCCAGGGTAATGTGGGCGGCTTTCTCGTATAGGGGCAGGCGATCGGCCAGGCGTTCCTCCCAGCCTTCCCCGGCCAGGGGACGCTCTCCGGAGGTGCCTTCCAGGCGGGGCCGAAGGGTGTCTACATCGGCCTGGAGATAGATACAAAGCGTCTTTTCCTGCAGCAGACCCAGGGATCCGGGGATGGTGACGGTACCTCCTCCCAGGGCCAGGACGGCGGTGCTTTCCGAGTACTTTTCTACCGTCTGCTCCAGCGCCTGCTTCTCCCGGCGGCGGAAGCCGCGTTCTCCTTCGGCCTCAAAAATCTGCGGGATGGTTTTGCCCGCTTTCTTTACGATGATATCGTCCAGATCCAGGAAGGGGCAGCCCAGTGCGTCGGCCACCATGCGACCCACCGTGCTTTTTCCGCTTCCCATGAAGCCTGTGAGAGTGAGTAACATGCTAGAACAGCGTAGGTTCCCAGTCACCCATGTCTACGGGCTCGTCGGGGTTGGTTTCGCCTCCCTTGAGGAGCTCGGAGGACTGGCCGGTCTGCTCAATCTCGGTCTGTTCAAACTCGGTCTGGGGCTCGTCTAGGGGTTCTTCGGCCGAGAAGTCCACGTCAATGGCTTCTACAACCTCCTCTTCCTCCTCTTCCTTCTCCAGCGGCTCTCCAAACTCGGCCTTCTTGACGTCGTACGGGGAGCACTTCTTGCCCTTGGCGGTGATGCCCTTCTTGGCAATGAACTCTTCCACGTCTATGGTCTCGGCCTCGCGGTGCTCGTACTTGCCGCCGAAGGTGAGGACCAGCTGCGGGTGTTTGTCGGACGAGAGGTCCACCAGGCGGGAACCCTTGGCGTCCGAGATGAACAGCACGGGGGAGTTGTTGCTCTCCGGGAAACTGAAACGCTTGACGTAGTAGGCCTTGGCGGCGTTGTCCCAGTAGATCACCGTGTACACGCGGCCCGGATCCAGCTTTTCAATGCGCACCACGTCTCCCTGGTACTTGTTCACCAGGTCGTAGGAGGTGGTGTAGTAGCTGCCGTCGGCGAAGATGGCCAGTACCTTGTCTTCTCCGGTGAACTTGCCCAGGTGCTGTCCGCGGCCTTCCTCGTTGAGGCGCTGGATATCGGGATCGTACCAAATGTCCTTGCCCTCCAGGGTGGTGATACCCTTGGACTTGAGCTGGATCTTGGCAATGGCATTCTTGGTAACAAGATTACCACGGCTGCTGCGGCCCTTGATGGCCAGGCCGGCAAAGTCCCACTCCAGTTGGGTCTTCTTGAGACCCTTCTTGGGCTTGAGGTTGATCTTGACGGTCTCGGCCTCTCCGTTGTGGTTCACGGTGAACCAGAGGATCTTGGACTCCGGAGCGCCGGTGGTGATATCGTACTCCTTGTCGCGGGTGACGGAGGTGATATTGAAGCGCTTGGCGTAGTGGGCGGGGCCCTTGCCTTCGCGATAGATCACGTTATAGATGGTTCTCTCATCGCTGCGGTTGAACACGCCGGCGTAGAGGAGGTCCTTGCCAAAGAAGGCCTTGTCGCTCACCTTGGTTACGCGGTACTTGCCGTCGCGGCCAATCACAATAATCTCGCTCAGGTCTGAGCAGTCTCCCACAAACTCGGCTCCTTCGTCGCGTTTGAGGCCAATGCCCACGAAGCCTTCGGCGAGGTTGGCGTACAGCTTGGCGTTGTTGGAGACCACCTTGGTGCTGGAGATGCTCTCCAGGGAGGAGATTTCCGTGAGGCGGGGCCAGTCTTTTCCGTACTTCTTCTTGAGGTTGCGGAACCACTCGATGGTGTAGTCGGTCATGTGCTCCAGCTTGTCCTTCACGTCCTTCATCTGGTCCTCCAGGGCGTAGATCTTCTCGTCCAGGGCCTTGGTGTCAAACTTGGAGATCTTGCGGACGGGCTTCTCTACCAGCTTGTTAATGTCTTCCATCAAGATGGGCCGACGCAGGAGGTCCTGGTACTGCTTCATCTGCGAGAGGATGTCCTCCAGCTGCTCTTCCCAGGTCTTCTGGTTCATTTCCAGCACCTTGTAGATGCGGTTCTCAAAGAAGATGCGCTCCAGGGAGCTGTAGTGCCATTCGTTCTCCAGTTCTCCCAGCTTGACTTCCAGTTCGGCCTTCAGGATATCTCTGGTGTGATACGTATCGTATTCCAGAATCTCGTTGACCGTGAGGAAGGCGGGCTTGTTGTCCCGGATGACGCAGGCGTTGGGGGCTATCTTGGTCTCGCACTCGGTAAAGGCGTAGAGGGCGTCGATGGTCTTGTCCGGGGAGACATCGGCCGGAAGATGGA
>CAMVJR010000058.1 GCA_947167855.1 uncultured Bacteroidales bacterium | reverse complement strand
CCTTGACGCACTTGGACAATTCGTTCCAATAATAGGCGGTATCCCGGATGCCGGTATTGATGAAGAAATGCAGCATCTTGAGGTGGAAGTTGGGATACTTGGCCACCGTGTCCTTGTAGAACTTGAGGATATCCGAATAGCGGATACCCAGGCGGGAGGTATAGAAATCGAAGTTGGGCTCTTCTTCCGAAGCGATGCGGATACCCATCATAGTATCTTCTTCAATGAGGTCTGCCAGGTCTTCGAACTCGTTCTTGTTGTCCAGCACGGGAATGATGTTCTGCCAGCCGCCCTTGCGCATCTTGGCAATGTTCTGGATGTACTGGGGGCGCTTGAAGCCGTTACAGATGACGTAGAGTTCCTCCTTCTTCACGGAACCGTCCTTGGCCAGGGCCTCGATGAGGTCCAGGTCATAGGCCGATGAGGTCTCCAGATGGATGTCGTTCTTGAGGGCTTCGTGCACTACGAAGGCGAACTGCGAGCTCTTGGTGCAGTAGCTGTAGTGATACTCACCCTGGTAATCGGCCTTGGCCATAGCCACCTTGAAAAGGCGTTTGGCCCGCTGAATTTGAGATGAAATCTTGGGTAAGTATGTGATTTTCAGCGGAGTTCCATACTTTTCGATGATGTCCATCAGGTCAATGTCATTGAACAGCAGATTGCCGTCCATAACCATAAACTCGTCCTGAGGAAAGTCGAAGGTCTGTTCAATGAGGTCGATGTACTTGTTTTTCATCCTTTAAAACTATGTATTGAGAGTGCAAAGGTAACCAAAAAAGTGTTACATTTGTAAGAATGAACCCGAAGATATTCATATTTATTTGCGTGTCCGGTCTCCTGGCGGCGGCTTCCTGCAGCACCACCCGTTCCCTGGCGGAAGGGGAGTACCTGCTCCGGAAAAACACCATCCAGACGGATGACCCTACTTTCAATGTCTCCGGGCTCAGTTCTTACATAGCCCACAAGCCCAATTCCTATGTCCTGGGCGTAAATCCGCTGCTTTCCGTGTACAACTGGAGCGGAGACGGCAGCACGGGCTTCAAGCGTTTCCTCAGAAAGATCGGATCGGACCCCATTGTCTACGATTCCACCAAGGTGGAGATGAGCGTAGCCAATATCGCCAACCACCTGAACTACATCGGCTACTACGGATCAGAGGTAAGCAGCCACGTGGAAGTGGTCAAGAAGAAAGCTTATGTAACGTATTCGATAAAGCTGGGTAACCGCTACAAAATCAGCGATATAGATTACGAGGTTCCCACCTACGGAACCTTCCGGGAAGAGTTCCTGAAAGACCTTCCCAACAGCACCATCGAGAAGGGTCAGTACCTCTCAGAGGAAGCCCTGGAAAAAGAGGCAGACCGCTCATCGGCCTATTTCCGCACCCTGGGCTACTACGGCTTTACCAAGTCCTTCTATGCCTTTGAGGCCGATACGCTAAGCCACGACGGAGAGGCCAAGCTGCGTTTCGCCATCCGGGACTATGCCCTGGGAGACGCCCCTTCAACGGCCAAGGAGCATAAGAAATTCACCCTTTCGGAGGTTAACATCTCGCACCCGGAAAAGCTGAAAATCAGGCCCTCTGTGCTGGAAAACCTCAATATCCTGAGGCCCGGCCAGCTGTACAACGAGAACGAGATTAACACCAACTACAGCCGTTTCTCCAGCGTGGGCGTGCTCACCGGGGTAAACATCAACCTGGAGCCCGTCTCCGAAGACCAGGTGGAATGTAACATTTCCCTGCGCAATTCCGGCCTGCAGGGCTTCAAGACCAATCTGGAGGCATCCTTCAACTCTACGGGTCTGTTCGGCATTTCGCCTCAGCTTACCTACTATCACCGGAACATTTTCCACGGGGGAGAAGAGCTCAACCTGGGCGTCAAGGGCAACTTCCAGTTCCGCCCCAAGTCGGACGCCTATTCCACCGAAGTCAGCGTCTCCACGTCGCTGCGTTTCCCCAGTTTCATCGGCCTGCCCAACCGCATCTTTACGGGTCCCAATATCCCCCAGACGGACATTGCAGCGGCCTTCAGCTATCAGGACCGGCCGGAATTCCGCCGCACCGTCATCTCTACGGCCTTTACCTACAACGGCCGCATCAAACAGAACTGGTTCTACAAGTTTTCGCCCTTCCGGGCCAACCTGACCCACGTGTACAACATGGACGAAGACTTTATGTTCAAACTGCTGGAGACCAATCCCTTTGTGTTCATGTCCTACATGGACAACGTAGACCTGGGAGTGGGCGGCAGCCTGTACTATACAACGGACGCCTCTTCCGTGCCCCTGACGCCTTACCATTACGTAAGGCTGGCGCTGGACCTGTCCGGCAATGTGGTAAGCCTGTTCAACCGCTGGCTTCCCACCCTCAGCGAAGAAGACACCCGGCGGCACACCATCTGGGATACGCCGTATGCCCAGTATGTCCGCGCAGACCTCCATCTAGGCAAGGTTTTCCGCTTTGGCAAGGAAGACCGTCATGCCCTGGCCCTCCACTTTGAAAGCGGTGTGGCCTATGGTTACGGCAATTCCGATACCGCCCCCGTAGATCAGCTGCTATACGCCGGCGGCGCCATGTCCATGCGTGGCTGGCAGGCCCGTACGCTGGGTCCGGGTACCTCATCGGACCCCTACGGTTTCTCCATCCCCAGCCAGGTAGGTGATTTCAAACTGGAAGCCAACGTAGAATACCGTTTTCCTCTGGTCTCCAAACTGGAGGGAGCACTGTTTGTGGATGCTGGTAATATCTGGGACCTTTCCTACTCGGAGGTAGTCCCCGGCGCCCTGTTCAAATGGAGCACCTTCCCGGAAGCCATAGCCCTCAACTGGGGCTTCGGCGCCCGCCTCAATCTCAACTTCCTCCTGATCCGTCTGGATATGGGTATCCGTCTCCGTGACCCCGCCCGCCCGCAAGGCGAACGCTGGGTACCCACCAACGAATGGCTCAACCACAACTTCGCCATTCACTTCGGTGTTGGGTACCCCTTTTAATCTTTCTTAGGATAATACTTGGGCCAGCAGGCTTCTAGATAGGCACGAAGGACGTCTTCGTGCTTGTTTTTTGCGGGCTCGTAGAAGACTTTGCCGCGAAGGCTTTCGGGCATGAACTCCATATCGGCAAAATGGCCGGGATAATCGTGGGCGTATTTGTAGCCGTCGGAGTAATGAAGGTCCTTCATGAGTTGCGTAGGCGCATTGCGGATGGCCAGGGGCACCGGCTGGTTGCCGGAGTTCTTGACCTCGGCCAGGGCGCTTTCTATGGCCATATAGGAGGCGTTACTCTTGGGGGAGGACGCCAGGTAGACGGTGGTTTCGGCCAGTGGAATGCGGCCTTCCGGCATGCCAATCTTGGAGACTACCTCAAAGCAGGCGTTGGCCAATAAGAGAGCATTGGGATTGGCCAGGCCCACGTCTTCCGAGGCACTCAGGCACAGGCGGCGGGCAATGAAGAGGGGATCTTCGCCTCCGTCAATCATCCGGGCCAGGTAATAGATGGCCGCGTTGGGATCGGACCCCCGGATGCTCTTGATAAAGGCCGATATGATATCGTAGTGCATCTCGCCATCCTTGTCATAGATGGCCATGTTTTCCTGGATGGAGGCCGTTACGGTCTCGTTGTCGATGACGATGGGCTTGCGGCCGGCCTGGGCGTCAATCACCAGCTCCAGCACATTGAGGAGCTTGCGGGCGTCTCCGCCGCTGTAACGCATCAGGGCCTCGCTTTCCCGCACTTCCACGGGCTTGTCCTTGAGAAGGACGTCCTCTTTGAGGGCACGGTCCAGCAGGACCTGCAGGTCTTCCTTCTCCAGGGATTTGAGCACAAACACCTGGCAGCGGGACAGCAGGGGAGTAATCACCTCAAAGGAAGGATTCTCCGTGGTAGCGCCCACCAGCACGATGGTTCCGTTTTCCACGGCCCCCAGGAGGGCGTCCTGCTGGGCCTTGTTGAAACGGTGAATCTCGTCTATGAACAGGATGGGAGCCCCTTTCTGCTGGAACAGGCCGCTGGAACGGGCCTTGTCAAAGACCTCCCGCACATCCTTTACCCCCGCCGTAACGGCACTGAGGGTATAGAAATCGCGGTCCAGGGTTTCTGCAATGATATGGGCCAGGGTGGTTTTACCCACACCGGGAGGGCCCCAGAGGATGAAGGAGCTCAGGTTCCCGCTTTCGATCATCATCCTCAAGATGCAGCCTTCTCCTACCAGATGACGCTGGCCCACATACTGGTCCAGCGTCCTGGGTCTCATCCGCTCCGGGAGCGGAGGCAGCATCACGGATGAAGCAGACATTTAAATCTCTTTGGTAAAAACGCGGCGACGGCGCTTGAATTCCTTTTCGTAGGCGTTCCAGATGTTCTGGACGCTGGTATTGCTTTCCATCTCTGCGTTGGATTCTCCGTACTTGAAGCCACCCTTCTGGAGGTTGGGGATAATCTCGTTGAACAGAAGGGCATGGACGCCTTTGTTTCTCCACTCGGGCTCCACGGCAATCATCAGGAGTTCCAGGGCTTCCTCATACTTGAAGTACATGGACTTGAGGAGGTACCACCAGCCCAGGGGGAACATATTGCCGCGGCCCTTCTGGACGGCGCGGGCAATGGAAGGCATGGTAAGCGCCACGGCTACCAGTTTTCCTTCTGCATCTTCCACCAGGGTGATGAACTTGGGATCCAACAGGCCCAGGTACATCTTGATATAACCGTCAATCACTTCCGGGGGAAGGACGGTAAAGTCGTACAACTGGCTGTATGTGCGGTTGATGAGGTCAAATACTTTGTGACCGTAGTCTTCTTTATAAATCTCCCGCTTGTTGATTTTACGGACATTCAGGCCATACCGCTCCCGGAGCATCTTGGAGGCACGTACCACCTTGTCCGGAACGGTTTCCGGGACAAAGATGCGCAGCTCCAGCCAGTCGTTGGCCTTTACCAGGCCCAGGGCCTCGAAATGTTTGCCGTAATAGGGATAGTTGAACTTGAGGGCGAAGGAGGAGATATCGTCGAATCCTTCTACCACGCAGCCCTCACTGTCAAAGTCCGTAAAGCCCAGGGGACCGCTGATCTGCGTCATTCCGTTCTCCTTGCCAAAGGCTATCACAGCCTCAATGAGGGCCTTGGAGACTTCCAAGTCGTCTATGAAATCGATCCAGCCAAAACGGACCTCAGAGTGGTTCCAGTCCCGGTTGGCAATCTCGTTGATGATGGCGATAACGCGGCCGGCTACCTTTCCGTCCTTGTAGGCCAGGAACTTACGGGTCTTGCAATACTTACCCATTGGGTTCTTGGACATATCCAGGGTGGACATCTCGTCCATGAAGATATTGGGTACGTAGTACGGGCAGTCTTTATATAGAGCCAGGGGGAACTTGATAAAAGCCTTGAGTTCCGCCTTGGTTTCTACAGTCTTAATGGTAACAGACATAGGGTTTGGGTTAAAGTTACTCTTGCAAAGATAACACTTTTTAGAACAAGAGGAAATACACATTCAGTTTAAGCATAGGCACAAACGGGAACTTGGAAACCCGGTCTATCCAGCCCTTGTCCCGCTGGCGTCCGTCCTTGGGGTCCTTGAGGTCGCTGCTGTGCAGTACAACCGGTTCTCCGTCCTTATTCACGCTATAATTGTACGTCTGGACCGTGAGGCCGCCGGTAATGATACCACCCAGATCCACGCTGAAGCGGAGGCGGCTGTCCGGCTGGATGGCGCGGCCATAGCCCACGCCCACATACGGGGCCACGGTCTTCATAAGACCATCTACCAGCACATAGCCTTTTGGATCCGTAGTGAAGCCAATGGTATTGTAGGTGATGACCAGTGTAGCAAAATCATCCATCTCCAGATGCTCCCGCAGGTCTCCATAGCCGTGAAACACCTTGCCGGGGCCAATATAGGCGCCCACCGTAAGGCGGAAGCCGGTCTTTTTGCCCGGAAACACATCCAGGAACACCTTACCGGTGCCGCCCTTCCACAGGGTGCCATACACGGGAACCGCCCCAAAATCCAGCCCCTGGTCCTTGAAATCGGCCTCCAGGTCTACCGTCTTCTTGAGGGAGTAGGGGAAGATGGAATAGCCGGTGCGCAGCTGCACATACGGAGAGAAGGGGACCGCCAGCTCCAGGCCGGCACCGTCTGCGCCCGCCGTGATACCCAGGGCCAGGTGATTGACCCACTGCTTGTCCTGTGCACGGGCCGATAGGGCCATCAGCACAAAAAGAGCTATGACAAGGGACTTGCGCATACTACAGATGAAGGATCAGATAAGCCATATAGCCCAGCCAGACCAGCACCAGGAGAGCGCCGTCCAGGCGGTCCAGGGTATTCTTTTTGCCCACGAAGCAGCTGCTCCAAAGAGCCAGGGCGCTCACCAGCAGTACCCCCATGTCCACATAGGAAATGTCCTCGAAGGAGAGGGGATGGATGAGGGCCGATCCGCCCAGGATGAGCAGGATGTTGAACAGGTTGGAGCCGATGATATTGCCCAGCGCCAGCTGCCCTTTCTTCTTGGCGGCGGCAGCCACGCAGGTGGCCAGTTCCGGCAGGGAAGTGCCGCCGGCCAGGATGGTGATGGCAATGAATTTGTCGCTGACGCCCAGGCGGCTGGCAATGTCCGTAGCGGAATCCACAAAGAGCTGGCCGCCCCAGATGAGCGCAGCCAGGCCGCCCAGGATCATGAGCACGGCCCATCCGAGTTTGAGGGTCTTGGCTTCTTCTTGGGCCTTTTCTTCCGGGTTTTCCTTTCCTCCGGCAAAGCTCTTCCACATGTAAACGGCAAAGAGCAGGACCAGCACCGCGCCATCAATTCTGGTTAAACCATTGGTTCCGATGCCAAAAATGGAGTGCTTAAAGCCCAGCAAGATAAGAAGGACCGTAACCACGATATTGATGGGGATGTCCTTCTTCCGGTTTTCCGGGGTGATGGCCACGGGAAGCAGGATGCCCGTGATGCCCAGGATGAGGAGGGCGTTGAAGATGTTGGAGCCCACCACGTTGCCCACGGAAATATCGGCATTGCCCTGGATGGCGCCAATAAAGCTGACCACCATCTCCGGGGCCGATGTTCCCATGCCCACAATGGTAAGGCCGATGACAAATTCACTGAGGCCGTAACGACGGGCTACCGACGAGGCGCCATCTACCAGGTAATCGGCCCCAAAGACAACCAGGGCCAGTCCCAGCAACAGCCATATGATGGATGAAACCATAGATTCAAGTTTTGAGGTGCAAAATTAGTAAATTTAGGAGAATTTACCTACATTTGTAGGTAGCGTAAACCTAAATTTGATGACTGTTACCTACAAAAATCAATGGGGAAGAAGCCTGGCCCTCCTGACCTTGCTGCTCCTGATGGGGTGCGAAGACCCCAAGCCCACACCTCCCGTTCCCGGGAAAGAGGATCCCATTGTGCAGGTGGTAGTTCCCGGCGCCTACGGCGTTCCGGGCGGCACGCAGGTTTACAACGCAGACCGGCACCAGATCTCTACGCTGGAATGCCCGGACGGCACCCTAACCTTCCGCCTGCTGGACCCCGGAGAAAGAAAGGTCCTGAGCCTGTACGGCATTCCTTCCCAGCTCCGGGAAGGGGAGCACATCTCTTTCCGTTTTCGCACCATGGTGAACGGCTATACCCTTCAGTCAGAAGAATATACAGACGTCCTGGTGCTCAAGCTCACCCCGGACGGCATCTGGCTCAAGAAAAACGAATCCACTTTCTTTGTCCTGTCCCGATGAAGCGCCGCGTCCTCATAGGGAGTCTGTTGTTCCTGCTGGCTACGGGCCTGCGGGCGCAATCCTCGTCCCAGGTGATTCCCAGCGTGGGAGAGGTGCACATCCCGGTGATCATCCTGGAGTTCTCGGACGTCCATTTTACCCTGGAGGAGCCCCTGCAGCATTTCCAGGACATGCTCAACCAGCCCGGATACAACGTAAACGGAGCCACCGGATCCGTGAGGGACTATTTTACGGAGAATTCCCACAACCTCTTTACGCCCGTCTTTGACGTCCTGGGCCCTGTTACGCTGGACAAGAAAATGGCCTACTACGGCCGGGACATCATCAAGAACGGCCAGCGAATAGACGATGTGGCCCCGGAACTGGCCCTGCTGGACGCCTGCCGCCTCCTGGACGAGGAAGTGGACTTCTCCCTCTACGACAAGGACGGAGACGGTCTGGTGGACCTTTTCATCTTCTATTTTGCCGGAACAGACCAGGCCGCAGGAGGCCCGGCCGATGCCATCTGGTCCCACCACTGGGATATCCAGGAGGCCCAGGAAGCAGAAATCCGCGATGCCGTCTTTGACGAGGTCAAGCTGGGTCCCTACTTCTGCTCGGCAGAACTGGGCGGAGCCACCGGAGACCATCCCATGGGCATTGGCATCAGCTGTCATGAGCTGGCCCACGCCCTGGGCCTGCCAGACTTTTACGATGTCAACGGCGGCCTGGACGGCTATGCCGGCGGCCTGTACGACTTCTCCCTCATGTGCCGGGGTCTGTACAACAACGAAGGCCGTACGCCGCCTTACCTCAATACCCTGGAGCGCTATCTGCTGGGCTGGGTCCAGGACATCCCCGAGCTTCCCGGAAACGGGGAAGTGGTCCTGGGGCCCGTACAGCTCAATCAGGCATACCGCATCCCCACGGCCACGGAAGGGGAGTTCTTCCTGGTAGAATCCCGCAACGGAACGGGCTGGGACGCCCCGCTTCCGGAAGGCCTGCTGGTGTACCACGTGGACCGGTCGGAGCGCCCGGTAGGGGAGATTCCGGCCATCGAGCTGTGGGACAACTGGCGCAAGTATAATAATGTCAACGACTTAGGAACGCATCCCTGCTTCTATATCATCCCTTCCTCGGACCTGACATCCCTCAATTATGGATCGGCCTTCAATGCCTCGTCCCTGGTATTCCCGGGCGCCAGCCGGCAGATGGCCTATGAACCCATAGACTGGGAAGGGGAGTGGACGGGCGTACAGCTCACCTGCATCGAGAGCGGGAACGGCCTCAGCCGCTTCCGGGTGGTCCGGGACAAGGGTTCCCAGGTGAGCGGCATCGTCCGCAATACGGCCGGCAGACCGGTGGCCGATGTCACCGTGAGCGTGGAGGGTTCTTCCGCCTACGTTAAAACGGGCGCAGAAGGCTTTTTTGTGTTGCCGCTGGAAGGGGAGGGCCCCTTTACCCTGAAACTCGCTAAAAACGGCTATTTGGAGGCTTCCGTGCCCTTTGGCATCAAGGAGGGAACCCGCATAGCCAGCGTGATGGTAGAAATGCGCACGCCCGGAGATGCAGATTTCACCGCCCTGGAGAAATTTGACCCGGACAAAGCCTCCGGTGCCTTCCATGAATCCGCTGCCATCGGCGCCGTCCGTTTTTCGGCCCGGGAGCTCTGCTGTCTGGGAGGCCGTCAGCTCACGGAGGTCATCTGCTATCCCTACATCACCTCGCAGGATCAGGAAGTGGGGGATATGTACGTGACGGTGGACTTCGGCCCAGTCCGCGTGCTCAACAAAAAGGTGGAAAACCCCACGCTGGGTGAATTCCGCCGCATTGTGGTGGACCTGCGGGAAGAGAACCTCCGCATCCCGGAAGGCCTGGACGTCTACATTGGATATGGATTTGAGAACGCCGCCGGCAACAACCCGCTCAGCGTGGTCTATCCCGGCAGCCGAGGCAACAGCTACTGGAGCCAGTTCTCCCTGGAAAAATCTACCTGGACGGAGTTGTATTCCTCCTCCGGGGGCATGTACCTGGACCTGATGCTCAGCGCCGGCGCCGGGGAAGTACCGGCCATCTCGCTGGACCAGATGGGGTATGTGTACATTGATACCGGTAAAGACATCTACCGCACCGGAGAGCGCTTTACGCCCGCCCTGAAGGTTCCCAAACACATCCGGGTCCGGGAAGTGGAATGGATGTGGGACGGCAATGTCCTCACTTCCAGCGCCTTCTCCCTAAGCAAAGGAGACCACCTGCTGGTGGCCCACGTCACTTACGAAGACGGCCGGAGAGAGAAACTCCAGACCATGGTAAGGGTAAAGGACTAGGAACGTCTCTTGAGCGCCACCACGTTTTCTACATGCATGGTGTGCGGGAACATATCCACGGGCTGCACAGCCGTAATCTCATAATCCCGGCACAGGATGGCCAGGTCACGGGCCTGGGAGGCCGGATTGCAACTCACATAGACCATACGGCCGGGAGCGGCCTTGAGAATCACCTGGGCCACGTCCGGGTGGATGCCGGCGCGGGGCGGATCCAGGATGATCACATCCGGACGGCCGTGCTTCTCGATAAAGGCCTCGTTGAGCACGTCTTTCATGTCTCCGGCATAGAAGAGGCAGTTGGTGATGCCGTTGGCCTGGGCGTTGGCTTTGGCGTCTTCTATGGCCTCGGGGACGTACTCAATACCCACCACCTTGGAAGCCTTCTTGCTCACAAACTGGGCAATGGTACCGGTGCCGGTGTAGAGGTCGTAGACCAGCTCGTTGCCGGTAAGGGCCGCGAAATCGCGCGCCACGCTGTATAAACGGTACGCCTGGCGCGAATTGGTCTGGTAGAAGGACTTGGGGCCTATCTTGAAGCGAAGGCCCTCCATTTCCTCGTAAATGGCGTCTTCTCCCTTGTAAAGGATAGGGGACTGGTCCGATATGGAATCGTTCAGCTTCTCGTTGATAATGTAATAGAGGCTCGTAATCTGGGGGAAAGCGGCCGATACAGATTCCAGAAGCGCAATGCGGTTTTCCCTTTCTTCCCGGGCAAACACCACAATGAGCATGAATTCACCCTTTTCCGTGCTTCTGACAAACATATTGCGGAAGAAGCCCCGGTTTTCCCGGATATTGTAGAATTCAAGGTTATGCTCCAAGCAGAACTTCTTGATATGCAAGCGGATAGCATTGGAAGGCTCCTTCTGCAGGTGGCACTCCCGGATATCCAGCACTTTGTCGAAAAACTTGCCCACATGGAAGCCCAGGCCCACTTTTTCGGCCTCGGAAAGGGCATCCGGATTCTCATCCTTAAGAATCCATCGATTACATGAAGCGCTGAATTCCAATTTGTTACGATAGTAACGGGTGGCTTCGGAGGGGAGTGTAGGCCTGATTTCCGGAACCTGCAGATGGCCGATGCGCACCAGCTGGTCTTCCACCTGCTGCCGCTTGGCTTCCAGCTGCATTTCGTAGGGCAAAGGCTGCCATCGGCACCCGCCGCACACGCCAAAATGCTCGCAGAAAGGCTCCAGAC
>CAMVJR010000057.1 GCA_947167855.1 uncultured Bacteroidales bacterium | reverse complement strand
GGAAGTTCTTGGTAACGGTGGTGAGCTCATTGCAGCGGAGGGCCATCAGGTCCACATAGTTGCTCATAAACTCCATTTCGGAGGCCAGGGAAACCTTTTCGGCCTCGCTGTCATAGAGCGCGTAGCGCAAAAGGTCGCTCAGCTGGCCGATACTTTCCTGGGCCTTATCCGGGTCTATCTGTGTGAGGGAGGAAATGTTGTTGAGCGTGTTGAACAGGAAGTGCGGGTTGAGCTGGTGCTTGAGCCAGACCAGTTCTGCCTCGGCACTTTTGCGACGCTCTTCCTCCAGCTGCATCCGGGCCTCGTTGGAGCGCATCACGCTGCGGACTCCCACGGCCAGCAGGATAACCATGATCTCCATGAACAGGAGGATGAAGACGCCGCCTACATAAAAGGCCCACAAGGAATTCTCCCCAAACTGGTCAATCACCTCCTGCGGAAACTCCATATTCCCGCGGGGAATGAATTTGTAGGAGTTCCACATGAGCAGAAGCAGGATATTCACCCCATAGAACCATTTGGCCCTCCCTCCATACAGGAGTCTGGGTATAAAGGAATAATAATTGAGGCTGTAAAGGATAAAGAACGGAAGAAGAATCACGGAACTGGTGGAAAACACGCTCCAGGCCTGTTGGACGGACCGGGTGGTGACACCGGTAATGATAGCCGGAATCAGGAAAACAGCCACCCAGACAACCATCTGGGTGGTGTTTATGATCAAGTTTCTTCTGCTCTTCGTCTGCATACGCATACAAAGATAGTAAAAATTACATGGTAAGTATACTACCCATGGATTGTGCGGTGGAGGTGCTGTTCAGTTGAGCCTCATTCTCAATGCTGCGACGGGCCTTCTTGGCACCATAGCCACCCTGCTTACCGAAAGTCCAGCTAATCTGGAAGGTGATGGCCTTCATGGGAATAGTGGTAACCGAATGGGTGGTGAAATCATTGCCCCGGCTATAAGACTCCATATTCATATTCAGGCCTTTGGAGAGCGGAAGGATACCGTTCACAGACAGGCTCAGGCGGTCGTCCAGGAAGGTTTTGGTGAGTCCCAGCACGCAGGCATTCATACCGCTGCTCCAGCCCTGCAGGGTTACGCTGCGGCCCATGGAGATGAAATTGGCGCTGGCACGGAGGTCCCAGGGCAGCGTCTGCTGCACACTCACGATGGCATTATACGTCCAGCCATTGTTCTGCTGGCCCAGCTGGGAAGAACGAAGGTCTTCGTAACTCACACCACCGTTCAGCATGATGCGCGTTTTGCTGCCGGGCATCCACATCACATAGCCGTTCAATCCGGTGCTGCGGCTCTGGACAATATTGTCATAGGTGGTTCTTAGAAGATTGTTGTCGTCATAGAAGCTGTAGGCCGATATGCCGTTGCCCGTATAGCTGTGACGCAGGGTAGCATTCACCATTACTTTGGAAGAGTAGTAGTTGTACACCAGGGAGATATTGTGGCCGCGCTCGGTATCCAGGTCGGGATTGCCGTAGCTAAGGGCAGTGGGGTCGGAGGTGTCCACGTAAGGATTCAGGTAGGAGATACCCGGGCGGGAAATGCGCATGTTGTAGCTAAGGCCAATGTTCTGAGTCATAGTAGGACTCCATTGCAGGCTGGCGCTGGGCACCAGGTTGCCATAGTTCACGCTGAAGGGCTCCAGATTGGAGGCGCTGTAGCTTTGCCAGGTATGTTCGTAGCGCACGCCTGCCTTCAGGCCAAAGGCTCCGTACTTGCCTTCCAGCTCCGTGTAGGCGGCGGCAATGTTGTTATAGAAGTCATAATTGAGGCTGGTGAGCGGATTCTCCACAAAGGCCTTTCCGTCCCACAGATAGTCCGTCTGGGCCGAAGAATTGTGCCGGCCGATGAACTTGGCACCGGTAGAGAGCGTGTGCTTGGAGCCCAGCGGGGTGGTGAAATCGGCCTGGACGGTGTGGTCGGTGGAGCCGGTGCGGCCGTCGCTCTTGCGGTTGGTGAGGTCGAAGCCGGGAATGGAACTGCCGTCAAAGGTATTGAGGGTGTTGTTCACGGAAGGGGCGGCGTTGAACTGGTAGCTCAGGACAAAGCTGCGGCCGGGGGCGTTGGCCCAGAGGTGCTGGTAGTCGGCGCTGGCGCTGATGCTGGTGCGGTTGTTCAAAGCTTCGGAGGTGCCGGAATAGCCAAAGGGATCGGCGCCCGGATACACCAGGATGGTGTTGGTGAGGCTGTTGGTGCTGCGCATGCCGGTATGCATCACACCCAGGCTGGCGCTTACCAGGTTGAGGGAGTCAATGTCGTAGCTGGCACTGCCGTTGACCATGGCGACGGGCATCTTCATATCGGCCGTGGTGTTGCTCTTGGTGGAGAAGCCGTTGTCCTGGATGCTCTCTATGCTGGTCTCCGTCTTGGGAACGGTGAGGTAGGTGCCGGTGGCGCTGAGGCTGGCGGCGAACTTCCCTTTCTGCAGGCTGGTAGTGATGCCGGCGCCGCCACCCAGGTTGGTGCCCATGAGCATGACGTTGCCGTAGTAGCCATCGGCCATGGAAGAACCGCCGGTGGCCACCTTGTTGGTGGTGATGTTGAGCACGCCGCCCACGCCTTCGGCATCGTACTTGACGCCGGGGTTGGTGACCACCTCAATGTTCTTGACGCTGCTGGCGGGCATCATCTTGAAGATGGTGGAGGCGTTCTGGGAGAGCATCTGGTTGGGCTTTCCGTCCACGTATACCTGGAAGTTGCTGCTTCCGTTCACGGTAATCTTGTCCTGGCCGTCTACGCTCACCATGGGGACTTTGCGGAGCATGTCCAGGACGGTGGAGGTCTTGGAGTCCACGTCGTCCTCTACATTATAGGTCATCTTGTCCACTTCCATCTTCACCAGCGTGCGCATGGCGGTGACGGTGCCGGCCTTAAGGGTCTCGGCGCTGTCCTGGGCCAGGATCTCGCCCAAGTCCACCACGGGCGTATCGGCCGGGACGGTGAAGTAGCGGCGCTGCACCTTTCGGCCCAGGTTGTCGAATACCATTACGTAGTTGCCGGCCAGGGTGAAGTTGTGGGAGAACCGGCCTTCCTCGTTGGTGGTGGTAAAGGCCACGGCTTTCTCCGTATCCGGCAGGCGGTAGAACTGCAGGATGGCGGCGGGTTCACCCATGCGGGTGAGAGAATCCAGCACCACACCCTCTACGGTAGTGGTCTGACCCAAGGCCTGGATGCCCAGCAGGGCGGCGGCAAAAATAACGATAAGCTTTTTCATATTTCGTTGCGTTTTATTTCCGGGAGCAAAAGTACACACATTTCCAAGCCCCTGGTGCCGGATTTCGACGAGTGCGGGAGTTTCTTCGACGAATGAGGAAAATGTACTATATTTGTAGAAACGTTTTCTAACCCATGAAACTTAAGCTTATTATTTTTTCGATGCTGATCTTGTCCGGCGTGCAGGCGAGGGCGCAAAAGGCCCTGGAAGTGGTTAAGGAACACGTGGACGAGATTTCCATAGATACCCGCGCCACGTTCCATCAGGAGGTACGGGGTGGCAAATACGACACCCATTTCCAGGGAGATTACCTCAACCTCCACATCATGGGCCACATCACGGACAACCTCAGTATCCGCGTACGGCAGCGCCTCAACAAGAAGATTGACGAGAAGAACCCCTTCAACGCCACGGACTTCCTGTGGCTCAAATGGCAGATTAGCCCCCGCTGGTCCCTGACCGTCGGCAAGCAGGCCATCCTCCTGGGAGGCTACGAGATAGACTCCCCGCCCATCGACGTGTACTACTACGGTGCCTTTACCAGCAACCTGTACCAGTATTACGCATTTGGCGTTACGGGCACCTGGACCCCGGCTCCGGGCCAGAACATCTCTTTGCAGTTCTGCCCCTCCCCCATCTCTCCCGGTACGCAGGACGCCTATTCCTACAACCTGTACTGGAACGGCCATATTGGCAAGCGCTGGCATACCACCTGGAGCTACAACCTGGTAGGAGACGAGCTGGGCCGATGGATGAACTACGAAGTGCTGGGCAACCGGTTTGACCTGGGACCGCTGGTGGTGGATGTAGACCTCATCAACCGGCATTCCCCGCACCAGAAGCGCTGGTTCTTCTCCGACTGGTCCGTCATTGGCAAGGCCATCTACTCCATCGGAAAATGGAACCTCTGCACCAAGATTGGCTATGAGCGCAACGATGCCGCCAACATAGACGAGAATGGCGTCTCCTACGACTTTACCCTCCCCGCCGGTAACGACTATTTCTACGGCGGCGCAGGCCTGGAATTTTTCCCGCTGGGCAATGACAAGCTGCGTCTGCACATCGTCTATTTCCGGAACAACCACGACGACCTCCACAACCTCGACCTGGGTATCACCTGGCGATTCACCATTTACAAACACTAGTATGAAAAAAGCTCTGCTCCCCCTCCTGATGCTCACAGCCGTAGCGTGCGGCCCCAAATGGCAGGCCCACGACGGAGACGGCTACATGTACATCACCCAGAAAGGCGGCCCCACGCTGGGCTACACGGTATCCCCCATCCTCTATGAAGACGGCTACGCCTTCAAGGACCTCAACCGCAACGGCGTCATAGACCCGTACGAAGACTGGAGATTACAGGCCGAAGAAAGGGCCAAGGACCTCGCCGGCCGGCTCTCCATTGAAGAAATCGCCGGCCTCATGCTGTACAGCAGCCATCAGTCCATCCCCGGATCGGCCTACGGACGGGGGCAGGCCACCTATACCGGCAAAACCAACCTCCATTCCTGGGACATGACGGACCAGCAGATGAAATTCCTCAAGGAAGACAACCTGCGCGCCGTGCTGGTAACCACGGTGGAAAGCCCCGAGGTAGCCGCCCGCTGGAACAACGAGGTGCAGGCCTATGTAGAGGGCTTGGGCCAGGGCGTTCCGGCCAACAATTCCTCGGACCCCCGCAATGAGACCGCCGCCACGGCCGAATTCAACATGGGCGCCGGCGGCAAGATCTCCCTGTGGCCCACCACCCTGGGCATGGCCGCCACCTTTGACCCTTCGCTGGTGAAGGAGTTTGGCACCATCGCCTCGCAGGAATACAGGGCCCTGGGCATTGCCACCGCCCTGAGCCCGCAGATTGACCTGGCCACGGAGCCCCGCTGGAGCCGCTTCAACGGCACCTTTGGAGAAGATCCGGACCTGGATACGGACATGGCCCGCGCCTACGTAGACGGTTTCCAGACCTCCGACAACGGAGGCTGGGGCCTGCAGAGCGTCAACGCCATGGTCAAGCACTGGCCCTCCGGCGGCCCCGAGGAAGGCGGCCGTGACGCCCACTTCAACTACGGCAAATACGCCGTCTATCCCGGCAACCACTTTGAGGACCACCTCAAGGCCTTCACGGAAGGCGCCTTCAAGCTGGAAGGCGGCACCGGCAAGGCCAGCGCCGTGATGCCCTACTACACCATCTCCTATGGAATCGATCCTTCCGGAGACAACGTGGGCAACAGCTACAGCAAATACATCATCACAGACCTGCTCAGAGACAAATACGCCTACGACGGCGTGGTGTGCACAGACTGGAACATCACCTACGACAACAAGGCCATCGAGAGCTTCGACGGCAAGTGCTGGGGCGTAGAGGGACTCTCCGTAGCCGAGCGCCACTACGAGGTCCTCAAAGCCGGCGTAGACCAGTTTGGCGGCAACAACGACAAGGGTCCCGTGCTCAAGGCCTACCAGATGTGGGTCAAGGAGTTCGGCGAGGAAAGCGCCCGCGAGCGCTTTGAGGCCAGCGCTGTGCGCCTGCTCCTCAACAGCTTCCGCACCGGCCTCTTCGAGAATCCGTACACAGACCCGGTCAAAGCCACGGAAGTGGTGGGCAATCCGGATTTCATGAAAGCCGGCTACGAAGCCCAGCTGAGATCCATCGTCCTGGTGAAAAACCATGGCGGCGTACTGCCCAAGGCCGGAAAGCCCAAGGTCTTTGTCCCGCAGCGCTTCTATCCCCAGACGCCCGGCATGTTCGGCCTGTCCATGGGTCCCGAGGCCCATTGGGACTATCCCATTGACCGCGCTCTTGTAGAGAAATATTACGACTGGGCCGAAAATCCCGAAGAGGCCGATTTTGCCCTGGTACTGGTGCGTGAGCCCCAGCCCGGCAGCGGCTACGACGTGAACGACCGCAAGAAAGGCGGAAACGGCTACGTGCCCATCAGCCTGCAGTACAGACCCTACAAGGCCGAATTCGCCCGCGCTACCTCCATTGCCGGCGGAGACCCTAAGGAGCTGTTCACCAACCGCACCTACAAGAACAAGAGCGTCAAGACCCTCAATGAGACCGACCTCGATCTTGTTATCGACACCAAGAAAAAGATGGGAGACAAGCCCGTGGTGGTGGTCGTGAATGTTTCCCGCCCGGCCGTACTCTCGGAGATGGAACCCTATGCCGACGCCCTGCTCCTTACCTTCGGCGTGCAGAACCAGGCCGTGCTGGATATTGTGAGCGGAGCCGTGGAGCCTTCGGCCCTCCTTCCCATGCAGATGCCTTTGAATATGAAGACGGTGGAAGAGCAGTGCGAAGACGTGCCGCACGATATGATTCCCCTGGTGGATGCCGACGGCAACGCCTGGGACTTTGCCTTTGGTCTTAACTGGTCCGGCGTCATCAAGGACGAACGTACCCAAAAATACGCAAAATGAGAAAGTTAATCCTCCCTATCCTTCTGCTGGTCGCAGCCTGCGGGCAGCAGAATCCTGTGCTGAACATTGCCGGCGGCAAAGTGCAGGGCGTTCCATCGGCCGCCTCCGGCGTTACCGTCTTTAAAGGCATTCCCTATGCTGCAGCCCCGGTGGGAGAGCTCCGCTGGCAGGCGCCGCAGCCCGTGACGCCCTGGGAAGGCGTGAGAGTATGTGATGCCTTCGGCCCCATTGCTCCCCAGCCTGGCAACAAGCCCGGCACCTTCTACGGAGACGAATTCTACTGGCAGGGCACTCCCGAAGAAAGCGAAGACTGCCTGTACCTGAATGTATGGGCTCCCACGGAGTCTCTGGGCCGGGATGCCAAGCTTCCCGTGGCTATGTGGATCCACGGCGGCGCCTACATGAACGGCTATGGCTATGAAGTTACCATGGACGGAGACGAATGGGCCAAGCGGGGCGTTATTCTGGTCACCATCAACTACCGCCTGGGCACGCTGGGCTTCCTTTCGCACCCCGAGCTTACCGCCGAGCAGGGCCAGAGCGGCAACTACGGTACCATGGACCAGGCCGCAGCCCTGCAGTGGGTAAAGGACAACATATCGGCCTTTGGTGGAGATCCTTCCAAGATTACGGTCATTGGCCAGAGCGCCGGCGCCATGAGCGTGAAGACCCTGCTGGTCTCTCCCCTGTCAAAAGACATCATGGCCGGAGCCATCATCCAGAGCGGCGGCGGACTCTCTACCCGCGGACTCACCCCGGACGGCTCCCAGGCTCAGTTTGACGCTATGGGCAAGGCCGCTATGGACAAGGCCGGACTCACCACCCTCGCCGCTATGCGCGAAGCCAGCACGGAGCAGATCCGTGACGTGCAGGGCTGGTTTATGCCTCATCCGGACGGCAAAGTGGTTACCGAAAGCTTTGAAGAGTCTTTCTTTGACGGTTCCATCTCGCAGGTGCCCATTATGATCGGCTATAACAAAGACGATATGGGCGGCCTGGGAGGAGAAGCCGTAGACCGCTTCTGCGCCCTCCGCGACTCCCTGGGCTGCGCCGTATACGAGTACGAGTTCCTGCGCGAACTTCCCACCGACGACGCCCACCCGGCTTCTGCCGCCGGCGCCTTCCATTCGGCCGAGCTCTGGTACGTATTTGGCACTCTTGGCCGCAGCTGGCGCCCCTTCACCGAGGCCGACCACGCCCTCAGCTCCCGCATGATCGATGCCTGGACCGACTTCTGCAAATTTGGCAACCCCGGTTGGCCCGCCTACAAGCAGAAGGAGCCCTTCAAAGAGACTTTCGATATAGAATAGGTTACCTAACGGTAAGCTGTACAGACTGCGTGTCGCGGCTGTTGGGGCCCGTCATTATCTCGAAATCACCCGGCTCACAGACCCACTGCAACTCGTGGTTGTAGTAGGAAAGGTCATCGGCCGTAAGCGGGAAGTCCACTGTCACGGACTCCCCGGCAGGAATAAATACTTTCCTGAAGCCTTTGAGTTCCTTCACGGGACGTGTGGAGGTGGCGTAAATGTCGTGGATATAGAGCTGCACAACCTCATACCCATCCCGCGTTCCCGTGTTGGTAACCGTGACGGATGCCGTTACAGAGCCATTCAGAGGCATTTCGGCAGCACTCAGCACCGGCGCAGAATAGCTGTAGGTGGTATAACTGAGACCATATCCGAAAGGATATAGCGGGCCATTGATCTCGTCCAGATAGGCCGAAACAAACTTTTTGAAAGGAGCGTAGTCCGACTGCGGACGGCCGGTATTCTTGTGATTGTAGTAGAGTGGCAGCTGCCCAACAGAGCGAGGGAAGGAAGTGGTGAGCTTGGCCGAAGGATTCACATCCCCGAACAGGACATCGGCAACGACGTGTCCGCCCTCGGAACCGGGACTCCAGACATTCAGGATGGCATTCATGGAAGCGTCTTCCTCTACCAATATAAGGGGACGACCGGTGACCAGTACCATCACGACCGGTTTTCCGGTAGCCTTAAGGGCCTTCAGCAGTTCACGCTGCGCATCCGGAAGGGAAATATCCGTGCGGGATGCGGCCTCTCCGTTCATGCTTTCGGTTTCTCCCACGCAAGCTACCACAACATCGGCCTCTCTGGCCTTGGCTACTGCCTCGGCAATCAGGCGCTCCTGCGGTACGGTATGAAGAGGGGCACCCACAAAGCCCGGCATAAAGGAACGGGCCATTCCATAGCGAACTGCCTCTTCGAGATCCTTATCCAGGAACAGCCAGCTGCCCTCCGCATAGGTAGAGCGCACTACCTCGGCAATGCCGTCATAGAGGGTCACGCACTCCCCGCTGTGGCTCCCGGTGCTCCAGGAGCCGGCGAGGGCCTGGGCATTTTGAGCCAGCGGACCCACTACGGCCACGCGGGCGTTCTTGGAAAGCGGCAGTACACCGTCGTTTTTCAGAAGCACCTGACATTCACGGGCCACTTTGCGGGCGACAGCCCTATTTTCGGCCGTGTATATTTCACTTTCGCGGGAAGGGTCCAAGTACTTATAGGGGTCCTCAAAAAGGCCCAATTTGTATTTGGCTTCCAGGATGCGGCGGCAGGCCCGGTCAATATCGGCCTCCTTGATGCGCCCTTCCTTAAGGGATTTCTCCAGCGTGCCCACAAAGCCATCGGCGTTCATATCCATATCCAGGCCGGCCTGCAGCGACCGGGCCGACACCTCCTGAAGGTCTCCAATTCCATGGGCTATCTGCTCCGAGACGGAAGTATAGTCGCTTACGATGAAACCGTCAAAACCCCAGCGGTCTCGCAGAAGTTCAGTGAGCAGGTAGTGATTCATAGAGGCCGGAATGCCCTCAAACTCGTTAAAGGAGCTCATATAGCAACCGGCACCTGCATAAGCGGCCTGCTGATACGGTCGCATATAGCCGTTGAGTGCCTCCTGGCGGCTCAGGAACACGGAGTTGTAGTCACGGCCTGCCTCCGCCCCGCCATACAGGGCATAGTGCTTCACGCATGCCATCACGTGGTGGTTGTCCAGGCTGTTGTCAGGCCCTTGATAGCCGCGGACATAGGCTTTGGCCACTTCTCCGCCTAGGAAGGGATCTTCTCCGGCTCCTTCCACAATTCGGCCCCAGCGGGCATCCCTACAGATATCTACCATCGGGCTATACACCCAATTGATACCTGAAGCCGATGCTTCCTTAGCGGCAATGGAAGCCGTCCTTTCTATCAGGTCCATATTCCATGAGGTGGACAGAGCCAACGGCACCGGGAAAATGGTCTGGTAACCGTGGATTACATCCTGGCCAAACATAAGGGGAATGCCGGCACCGCTTTTCAGCGCCTCTTCCTGCATCAGCTTCAGATAGTGCACGTTACCGCTGCCGTACAGGGCTCCCATCTTGCCTTCACGGACAGCCTGAAGGTTGGCGTCATCGTCACTCAGTTTCATCCCGGTAAGGGATCCGGATACAGAATGGAGATTAAGCTGACCGATCTTTTGTTCCAGTGTCATTCGGTCCATCAGGTCATCGATGAACCTGTCCATCGATGACCGGGCCGCGCAACCTGATATCAGGCACACAGCCAACAATAATGTGGTTTTCTTCATAGCTTTACAGGGCCGGAAGCAGGTGATCCCAGATAAGGTTGATCTCCTGCTGCATGTTTTGTATGTGGGCGGTGGTCACTACCACGGCGTCCTTTTCGGGGATGACGATGATGTACTGACCGTTGGCACCGTCGGCCCGGAAGGCGCCAAAGCGGCAGCGCCACATCTGATAGCCGTAGCCTTGCACCCAGTCGCTCTTTTCGGGATCGAAATAGGTGATTTCAGGATGCTGGGCCACCAGTTCCTTCATGCGGCGCTCGTTGATGCCGGCGTTCACGGAAGGCACCTGGTTGGCAGACATTTCGGCCACCCAGGAGGCGGGAATGACCTGCTTTTTGCCAAACTTACCCCCGTTGAGGAGCGTGAGACCCATGCGGGCCAGGTCTTCCGTGCGGAGGAACAGTCCCCATCCACCGGTATTTACGCCGGCCGGGCTTTCCTCCCAGAAGGGCTTTTCAATGCCCAGGGGCTGCCAGAGACGGGTTTCCAGGTAGTCCACTACCTTCTGGCCTGTCACTTTCTGCACGGCGGCGCTGAGCACATAAGTGCCCAGGCTGTTGTAGCAGTAGCAGGTACCGGGTTCATAGTCTATCGGCCATTCCATGAAGGCCTTGATCCAGTCTCCTTCCCCGCTGCGAACAGCGTAAGTAGGGTCGGTTCCGTGGCCGGAGTTCATGGTGAGAAGGTGTCTCAACGTTACCATCGGCAGCCATTCCTGCGGGTTCTCAGGCACACTTTCCGGGAACAGGTCCACCAGCTTGTCATCCAGGCTCAGCAGGCCTTCCGAGATGGCAAAGCCAACGGCTGTAGAGGTGAACGTCTTGCTCACAGAGTTAAGGATGTGGGCCGTATCCGGCACAAAAAACTTCTCTTCCAGCACCTTTCCGTGCTGGAGCACCATCACGCTGTGAAGGTCTTCCAGACTGTCTTCCACGGCCTGGAGGTAAGCCTCAAAGGCCTGGTCCATCTGGGTCGATGCCTCCCCGCGCGGAAGCGGTTTGGAGGGATTGTCACAAGCCATCACAAGGGCAGCCAGGGCGGCCAACAGGACGATCTTTTTCATGGGATTACTGCATTTTTCGGAGTCGGACATCTATGCCGGGCAGGGCCTCGGGCATGCCGGAGATATCGGTAGAACTGAAGTGATAAGGGATGAGCACCTTGGGCTGGATGATTTTAGCGGCGTTGATGCACTGGTCCACGGTCATGGTGTAAGGCAGGTTGCAGGGCAGGAA
>CAMVJR010000056.1 GCA_947167855.1 uncultured Bacteroidales bacterium | reverse complement strand
CCGTTCGAGGCATCCTCCATGTATTTCGAGCTCTCCGAAAAAATTGTGGATTTTGAGCTGGAACTTCCCTACTAGTCCTTACTCTTCATACACCGTAGGATCGAAGCCCGCAAGGGCTTCTTTTCGTTCTACGCAGGTGCCGCACTTGCCACAGTGTTTTTCCCCACCCTTGTAGCACGAATAAGTGAGGGAATAGTCCAGGCCAAGCGCCTTGCCCCGCAGGGCGATATCACGTTTGGTGATGTTGCAGTAAGGGGATACCACCTTGATGCCTTCATAGGTGCCCGCCTTGACGGCAGCCGAGAAGGCGTCAATAAATTCCGGGCGACAGTCCGGATAAATGGCGTGGTCTCCACTGTGGTTGGCCAGCAGCACGGCATCCAGACCATAACTTTCGGCCAGGCCGGCCGCCACGGCCAGCATAATGCCATTGCGGAAAGGCACCACGGTGCTTTTCATGTTTTCATCGGCGTAGGAGCCTTCGGGGATCTCTCCCCCGCTTTGCAGAAGGTCGCTCTTGAAATACTGGCCGATAAAGCCCAGCGGAATAATCAAATGTTTGATACCCAGCCTCTTGCAGTTTTCAACCGCGCAGGCAATCTCCTTGGCGTTGTGCTTGGAACCGTAGTCAAAGGTAACGGCCAGGTCTATGCTGTCCTTGTATTCGTAAAGCAGCGTGGTACTGTCCAGGCCGCCGGAGTAGATTAAGAGTCCTTTCATATTTTTGTCTTCATAGCTTCCAGGGCCTCCCGGGCACTGGCTACAGCCTCCACCACGGTCTTGGGACCGGTTAGGAAGTCTCCGGCCAGGAACACGTTTTCAAAGCCCTGAGCTGCTTCCAGCAACTTAGAATCCGGCTTCTCGCTGATAGCCGTAAGCAGGGTATCGCATTCCACAAAGTGGTCCGTTCCTTCAATGATGCGGGTAATCACGCGGCCGCCGTCTTCCGGAACCACGTTCTCGCAGTCACGGAACACCACACCTCCTTCCTTCACCTCCACCGGCGCCTGGAACACCTTGAACTGAACGCCATCGGCCTTGGCTTCCTCCACTTCCAGCGGATTGGCGGGCATATTCTCAAAGGTCTTGCGATAATAGACCCACGTTTCGGCACCCTGGCGCACGGCGGTACGGCAGGCGTCCATAGCCACATTGCCGCCGCCAATCACAATGACCTTCTTGCCCAGCTTATAGGCCGAAGGATTCTTCAGGAAAGGCAGGGCCTGCAGGGCACGCTCGTCTCCCGGGATGTGCAGGGAGGAGGGTTCCTCGGCCCCGATAGCCAGCAGCACGGCATCGTAGGAGGCCGATAATTCCTCTACGGTGATGTCTTTCCCCAGTTCTGCACCGCCGCGGAATTCCACGCCGGCGGCCGTGAGGATCTTTTCATAGGCATCACAGTATTTCTTATCCAGGCGGAAGGCGGGAATGCCATAGCGCAGCACACCGCCCATCCGGGGATTGGCGTCAAAGAGCGTCACCTCTCCGCCGGCCTGGTACAGCCAGACGGCGGCGGCAATGCCGGCGGGGCCGGCGCCTACGATGGCGATGCGCTTGCCGTCGAATTCATGGGACTGGCGTTCCAGCTGGCAGGTCTCCAGGTATCGGCCCGAAATCTCCTGCTCAATCTCGTACCAGCGGATGGGAATCATCTTCACGTTGAGCACGCAGTGGCCGTAGCAGAACTGCTTCCAGTCGCACACCAGGGAGGTGACGGCCGTAAGGGGGTTGTTCTGGAACAGCATCTTGCCCGCCTCCTCCAGGAGGCCCTGGCGGTAGAGCTGCATACACTCCGGGATAGGCGTATGCACGGGGCAGCCCTGCATCGCACATTTCGGTTTCTTGCACAATAGGCAACGCGAAGCTTCAGGGTTCATGGTTTAAAGATTTGTCGGTTAACAATGGATCGGCCCAGGGTGAGGGTGTCGGCATATTCGAGGTCGTCTCCAAAGCCCAGTCCGCGGGCCAGGGAAGACACTTTGATGCCCAGGTTCTCTACCTGCCGGTAAATGTAAAAGGCGGTGGTTTCCCCTTCCACATCCCCGCTCAGGGCCAGGATAATCTCTGCCTCGGCCGGGTTCTCAAGGGCTTTTACGCGGTCTGTCAGTTCCTGGATGGTCAGGTCCGACGGGCCCACCCCGGCAAGGGGAGAAATGATGCCGCCCAGTACGTGGTACACGCCGTGGTACTGGCCGGTGGCTTCTATGCTCATCACGTCCCGGACGCTGGCCACCACGCAGATGAGGTTCTGGTTGCGGGTACGGTCCGAGCAGATGGAACAGATTTCTTCGTCTGAAATCATGCGGCAACGGCGGCAGTAGCACACGTTGTCCCGCAGATTGTCTATGGCCGAAGTAAAATGATGGACGTTCTGCGCCGGCTGTTTGAGCAGGTGCAGGGCCAGGCGCAGCGCACTTCTCCGACCTACGCCGGGAAGCGAGCTGATGGCCTCCACCGCTTCTGAAAGGAGGGCCGACGGATACGTCTCTTTATACGGCATGATATTCTGCAAGTCCCTCGTTGGGAGTACTCATGAAACGGGAGAAAGTAACGCCGTATTCCTTACCCATGCGGGCCAGGATGTCCTTGCAGGCATAGCCGAAGCCACCCACGACACCCACGGGAAGGTCTTTCTTGTATTGGCTGAGCGTGCGCTCAAAGAGGTTGCGGAAGTTGCCTTCCACCAGCTTTTGGGCGTATTCGCTCTTGTCGTAGTGAGCCAGCACGAAGGGGGCGAAGCTGCCCAGGTAACGGGCCGGAGCCTGACCGCCGTACACGCTCTTGACAACGGTGATATAGTCCAGTTTGTACTGGTCCTGGAACTCGTCGTAAAGGTCTTGGGGCATATAGCCCTTGAGATAGTCCGTGATGAAGAGTTTGCCCAGCACGGCGCCGGAGCCTTCATCCCCCAGGATGAAACCGCCGCAGTTCACCTTCCAGACTATGTCTTTTCCATCAAACTCACAGGTGTTGGCACCGGTTCCCAGGATGGCGGCCACGCCGGGACCGTGACCGCAGACGGCACGGGCGGCGCCCAGCATATCCGAGGCGTACTCGATGGAAGCGCCGGGGAACCATTTGCCCAGGTCCACGGGAGACTCCCCTACCAGACCGGCGGCATAAAAATGCACTTCCTCCACGCCGGGGCCGATTTCTTTGGCAGCCTGACTGAGGATGTCATTGAGGGTTTCTTCCGGCGTTTGCATGAGATTAAATCCGGGCGTACGGACGCTGCGGACCACTTTTCCGGCTTCTACAATGCCCCAATCGGTCTTGGTGGCACCGCAATCAACAATGAGTTGCATTCTGTTATTAGTTTCAATCTTTCAAATTTACGTATTCTCCACGGTTTTTCCAATGAAAATAACCATAGACTGCACTGGCCGTGTAGGCCAGGTACATGGCGGCCATCCAGTACTGCCCCGTGGTCAGGCAGAGGGCCATGCTCAAAAGGTCGGCCACAACCCAGAGCATCCACTGCTCCAGATAGCTCTGGGCGAGCCACCAGGTAGCAATGATACTGAGGGTAACGGCCGTGCCGTCCAGAACGGGGGCGGCGTCTCCGGTGTTTTTGAGAATGGGGGTAAGGACGCTGATGCCTACTACCAGGAGGGCCAGGCTGATCAGGCGCACCCGGTGGCTCATCATGTTCAGGTGGATGGCATCCTCCCCAACTTCTGCGCTGGCCTTCTTCCATTGGATCAGGCCCACTACGGACATTCCCATATAATAGATATTCAGGCCCATAGAGGCCCATACGTGCTGGGTGGCAAATTCAAATGCACAGGCGGCACCCGTTAGGATGCCTACCCACCACATGGCGTTCTTCTGCAGGATTTCCAGAATCACATATACGACTCCGGTAACCGCCGCGAAGATCTCTATGGCCTGAATCAGGGAGTCCAATTAGCGTACTTCAATCAGTTCCACCACAAACTTGAGGGCGCTGCACGGAGGGATACCGTGGGTACCGGACTCGCCGTAGGCCAGGTGGTACGGGAGATAGAGCTCGTACTTGGAGCCCTCGCTCATGAGCTGCAGACCCTCGGTCCAACCCTTGATCACCTGATTGAGGCCGAACTCGATGGGCTCACCACGCTTGTAGGAGCTGTCAAACACTTTTCCGTCGGGGAAGCTGCCCTCGTAGTGGCAGTACACCTTATCGGTAGCCTTGGGCTTCTTGCCGGTGCCTTCCTTGATGACCTTGTACATGAGGCCGCTGCCGGTGGCTTTCACCTGGGGATCCTTGGCCATCTGGGCCAGGAACTTCTCTCCTTCGGCCTTGGCGGCGGCGCCGGCTGCGGCGGCCCGCTCGGAGGTTTCCTCCTCCAGTTCCTTATAGAAGGCTTCCAGGGCCTGGCCGGCCTCATCCATGGTGAGTTCCAGCTTGCCGCCGGTAAGCATATCCTTGAGACCTTTCAGAAAATCGTCAACGTTAGCCACGTGGATTCCCTGCTGATAGAAGCTGGAAGCCACGCTCATTCCAAATGCATAACTTTTCTTATCCATATCTTATTATAATGATTTTGCTGCTGATTCGCCTGCGAGGTAACCCGTGCTGAATGCCAGCTGGAGGTTGTAGCCGCCCGTATCTGCATCCATGTCCAGCACTTCGCCGGCAAAGTAGAGGCCGGGCTGTTTCTTGGATTCCAGCGTCTTGGCAGTGAGTTCTCCGGTAGAAACGCCGCCGGCGGTAATGACGCAACGCTCGAAGCCCACGAAGCCGGCAATCTCCATCTTCCAGTCTTTCAGGGCCGATGCCAGGGAATCCACGCTCACCTTGGGGTTCATCTTGAGGAAGGCCAGGGTGAGGTTCCAGGGGATGAGCTTGCCCAGCATGATGCGGAACAGCCGCTGGAAGCTCTGGCCTTTGGAACGCTCGTCGTTAATCACTTCCTCCCACTTCTGGTGGATGTCGGCGTCCAGTTTTTCCAGTTCTACGGCGGGCTTCAGATCCATAGCCACGCTCACTTTCTGGCCGTCGATGAGGGCCTTCACGGCGCGGCGGCTCACCATAAAGCCCAGGGGGCCTTCCAGACCGCCATCCGTAAACTCAATGTCTCCAAACTCCTGCTGCACCAGGTCTCCGTTCACATACAGGCTCAGCTGCACGTTGTCCAGGTTGTTGCCGTTGAACAGTTCTCCCAGCTCGGACAGAGGGGTCACGCGTTCGATGTGCTTTTCAAAGGTGGGATACCACTTGGGCAGCGGGGCAATCTTGCGTTCCTTGGTCTTTCCATAGACCGTACGTCCGCGGAAGGCCTGCTTGATTTCTCCGGCCAGGGAGCCGTTCTCCTTGTACCCAACGGGTACCAGGGCGGTCAGGGACGGGAAACAGGCGTCTACGCTGTGGCCCAGTTCCTCGGCCCACATGTAGCCGTCTCCGGTAGAACCGGTACCGGGATAGGAAAGGCCGCCAGTGGCCAGAATGAGCTTCTTGCAGGTATACTCTACCGGCTCGATGGTAAGTTCCTCCCTCTCCCGCACCTGCTTGCGGCTGGTCTGCACGCAGTCCAGGCTAAAGCCGCGGGGCGTCACGTCAATGGTCTTGACTTCGCAGTCCGTCACTACTTTGACGCCGCAGAGGGTGCAGGCTCGCAGTAGGGTGTCCACCACGTCTCCCGCCATGTGGGAAGCCGGGTAGGCACGGTCTCCACGTTCCACAACGCTCCGGAGGCCGAACTCCTTGAGGAAGTCCATCATGCCCTGGGGGGTCAGGTTGTGCCAGGAGGGGCTGATAAAGTTGGCGTCCGTACGGATGTGGGAGCTGAAATCTCCCCAGTCCTTGACGTTGGTAAAGTTGCATCGGCCCTTGCCGGTGATCATCACTTTTCGGCCTGCTTTGGGCATTTTTTCCAGAACGGTTACCGTGCCTCCGTCTTCTTTTTGGGCTAAAACTTTTGCTGCCCCAACGGCGGCCATCAGACCGGCGGCTCCTCCGCCAACGACAATAATATCAGAACGCATAGAATCAAATTTGTTGCAAAAATACAAAAAAAGATTGTATATTTGCAGTCCCGATCCATCACAATCGGTCCAGGCCACTTTAGCTCAGTCGGTAGAGCAGCGCATTCGTAACGCGCAGGTCGTCAGTTCGAGCCTGATGAGTGGCTCACAAAAAGGTTCAGCACTGCTGAACCTTTTTGTGTATGCCACGAAGACCCTTAGGCGCCCTACAGGAAATTACCTTATATTCAGAAGCTTATGGGTTTGGAGGGAGAGGCGCCAGGTGGGGTGGGCCTCGATGTAAGAGATGACTTCGGCGATGTTGGGGCGGCCGTCGCGGTCGCAGGGCTGGAGGAAGTGCCAGGTAGCAGGGAACGTAGACCAGGCCGATGGATCTACGCCCGGGGCCAGGACCAGCTTGAGTTCATCGGCCTGGGTCAGGACCACGGTTCCGTTGCCCTTGAGGCCGGTCACCTGGTCCTTGGGGCTCAGGGTGATCCAGTCTACGCCGGCAGGGACTTCCCGGGTGCCGTTGGTTTCCATATGGACCGTATAGCCGGCGGCGTGAAAGGCTTCCAGCAGAGCGGCATCGGCCTGCAGACAGGGCTCACCTCCGGTGAGGCAGATGCGGGTGCATGAACCGCCGCAGGAGCGGACCTGGTCCACAATCTGGGCGGCCGAAAGCTCCGTATAGGCAGAGTGGTCCGTATCGCAGAACGGGCACTGGAGATTGCATCCGGACAGCCGCACAAAGACCATGGGCGTCCCGGTCCAGAACCCCTCCCCCTGCAGGGAATAGAATATTTCGTTAACGCGGTACATCCTATCTTTCGTAGGCGGCCATATTCATTTCAGATTCCCAGACTTCCACCTTGTAGGCGTTGTCCACATGGTCGCAGATCCAGCGGGCTATATTCTCGGCGGTGGGATTGAAATCGAACACCTCATTGAGGTTCTTATGATCCAGGGCGGTGGTAATGTCCTTCTTGATGTGGGTGAAGTCCGTTACCATCCCGTCTTCGTTGAGTTTTTCACTCTTGCAGTAGATTTTTACAATCCAGTTGTGGCCATGCAGGGACTCACACTTGCTCTCGTAAGAGAGGTGCAGGGCATGGGCCGAAGATATCTCGAGTCGTTTGCAAACGTAATACATAGCAGCAAAATTTTGGCAAAGATACGCAATTTTATTGCAACTCCAGGCCTCGCTTTTTGAGGGCCGATTTGAGGGCGCTCTGCGCGCGCATCTTCCTTACCGGCCCCTGGGCCACCTGGAAGCCGTTCATGAGCTCTTTCAGATCGTCCACGCTGTAGCTGGGATACAGTTTGGCCACCTCGGTGGCAAAGAGTTTGAGCTGGTCTCCCACGGAGAGCGGATAGTCGTCGTCTCCAAAGAAGTCCTCGGTCCATTTGAGCAGATCCAGCTTCTCGTGCACCCTGCGGTCCAGGTCCATCGGGCCCGTCGCGCTTTCCGGAGCCTTCCAGTCCAGCTGGCCCCTCCATACATTGCGGACCGGACGCTCCGCGGCGCAGGAGAATACGGTGGGGAAGGGATCCAGGGTACCATCGGCCTTGAAAACGGCCTTGGAGCGCAGGACGGCCGAGCGGAAGACGAAAGAGGACAGCGGCGCCGGCACCTCTCCCAGCACGGCCAGCTTGAACAGCTTCTTGGCCGGTGTCTTCCGGGGAAAAGCCTTCTCCCCTTGCAGGTTCACGTGATAGACGTCAAAGTCCGGATGCCTCCGCACCGCTTTTACGATACGACCCACGAAGCCGGGATCGGGCAGGGCGCCCGGTTCCAGGATGCACAGCACCTCTTCCTTTACCTGCGACCAACTGCCGTGCTGCACGTCCAGGACGGGGTCTTCCTCTACCTTGCCGGTGGTCACATAAACCTTGAAATCCTTGCATTTCTGAAGACTGAGGGCCGACAGGATCCTCTCATCGGCCTTCGGGAGAACAATTGCTATCATACGATATCTTGAACATTTTTAAGCCAGGTACCCCGATACAGACGGATCAGGAAAAGGACGCCGCGGAAGCTCAGGTCCACCGCCATACACACCCAGAAGCCCACCAGGCCATAAATGGGCGTAATGAAGATGGCCGGCAGGATACGGACCACCCACATGGACCCAAAGTTCATGACGCTGGGGATCTTGGTGTCTCCAGCCCCCACGCAGGAGCCGTAGATGACCATGGATGCGGCATAGCCCACTTCCGCAAAGGCTTCGATCCGCAGCACGCGGGCACCCAGGCCGATGACCTCTGCATCGGGCGACAGGAGCCCCATCATCTGCGGGGCAAAAATATACATCAGCATAGCCAGGAAGCCCATGATGCCCATGCCCAGGAAGGCAGTGATCCACGCAAAGTGGCGGGCCAGTTCCTTGCGGCCGGCGCCGATGGACTGGCCCACCAGGGTGGTGGACGCATCGGCAATGCCGGCGCCAGGCATGTAGCAGAGGCTTTCGGCCGTAATGGCAAAGGTATTGGCGGCGATGGCAATGGTGCCCAGCGGGGCCACAATGACGGTGGCGGCAATGTAACCGCCCCGCAGCAGCAGGTTCTGGAACGCCATGGGGCCGCCGATCCGCAGGCCCTTCCTCACCACCTTCTCAGTGGGCCGGAAGCTACCTTTCTCGTGGGTCAGGCGCATCTCCGAGCTCTTGAAGGCCAAGAAGGAGAACATGGCTATGGCCGTGATCACCTCCGCCAGGCCGCTGCCCAGCGCGGCGCCCACCACCCCCATCTCCAGTTTATAGATAAAGAGGTAGTTGAAAACCACATCCATCACGCACATGCCTATGCTCAGGAGGCTGGGCACCTTCATGTTGCCGGTGGCCTGCAGCATGGCGGCACACATCCAGTCCAGCTGCATGGCCGGCATGAAGAGGGCCATGATGAGGAAATACTTCCCGGCATCGCCCACGATGTCCGGACCGCCGCCCAGCCAGTGGGGCAAAGCCTGCGAGATGGCAGCCCCTATCAGGGCCAGGGCCACGCTGAAGGACAGGGCTACCGTAAGCGCCTGTCGCAGGACGGCACGGGCCCCCTTGAAATCGTTGGCGCCAATCAGGTGCGCCACCTGCACCGAGAAACCGGTGGAAACGGCAAAGCAGAAGCCGCCCCAGAGCCACAGGCAGGTGGATACCAGGCCGATGGAAGCGCCCTGGGCCGCCCCCAGATGCCCCACCATGGAGGTATCTATGTACTGCATCATCACCGACGACAGCTGGGCCAGGATGGCCGGATAGCTGAGCATCAGACACAGCCGGATCTGCGCCCCCGTAGAGAGGGAGCCGCCACCTCGAATGCGCTGCAGCAATATGTCTTTGGTCTCGGCCATCCTTATTCCTGGTAAGGGGGTACTTCCTTTTTGTCTATCAGGTCCCGGAGGGTCTCCAGGTAACTTTCTTCCGCGGTTCCAAACGCCGTTCTCACTTCCCGCAGCGTATAGCGTCCCTTTCGGCCTTCAATCCAGGCCTTCAGCTGGCCCCGGAGGTCTTCCGGGCGGGCCTTGGCAGCGCGGCAGTAATCGCACTTGCCGCAGGGCTCGCTCTTCTCCTGGCCAAAGTACTTGAGCAGGTACTGCGAGCGGCACATGGTCTCCTCCTCCACATATTCGATAATGGCCTTCACCCGCTCTCCATACGTGCTGCGGAGCATTTGGTACCGCTTGGGACTCAGCTGCACGTTGCCGGGGCGCAGGCGGTTGTGCTGCAGGTACAGCACCGTGGCATGGTCGGCCGGAATGTACCGGATCACATGGTTGACGCTGAGACCGTACAGAAGTTGTCTCAGGGCCGATACACCTACGCCGCAGCGGCTGGCCACCGCTTCCTCGTCAATGGACACCGGATAGGAGAAGATGCCGGTATACAGGCGCATCAGCACCTCCAGCACCTGCGGCATCAGAGGGTCCGGAAGGTCAATGTTATACAGGGCCGACCGGTCCACGTCAATCTTGATGCGGGTGGGGATGTCCATATCCTCGGCCAGGGTCCAGTGGCCTTCCCTTTCCATATATTTGACGGCGTAATACACCGGTGCCTGCTGCAGGTGGAAATGCTTGCAGAACTGGGCCATGTCCCATTTGAGCATGCGGCCTTCTCCCTCGTCGTAGGGAATCTGGAAGAAGATGTGCAGCTTCTGGTACAGGTCTTCCATGCTTTCCAGGCTGGGGAAAGACACCTCTTCCAGCTGCTTGAGGCGGGCGGTATCCGTTCCGTTCCAAAGGAGCACGGCGTAGGAAGGTTTGCCGTCACGGCCGGCTCGGCCCGCTTCCTGGAAGTAGGCCTCGGGGCTGTCGGGGACGTCGGCGTGCACCACAAAGCGCACGTCGGGCTTGTCTATGCCCATACCAAAGGCGTTGGTGCACACCATCACGCGGGTGGTGCCGTCTTTCCAGGCTTTCTGGCGGTCGGCCCTGGTCTGGGCGCCCAGGCCCGCATGATAGCAGGAGGCCGATATGCCCCCGGACTTGAGGAACTCGGCCAGCTCCTGGGTACGGGCGCGGCTTCGCACATACACGATGCCGCTGCCGGATACGCCTTCGCAGATGCTGCGGATCTGCCCCATCTTGTCCTGCGTCTTGCGCACGATGTAGCTCAGGTTGGGCCGCTCGAAACCGGAGCGCAGGAGGTTCTCTTCTTTAAAGCCCAGGCGGTCCATGATGTCATGGGCCACCAGCGGCGTAGCGGTGGCGGTAAGCGCTATCACCGGAGCATCCGTACGCTCTCGCAACTTGCCAATCTCCAGATAACTGGGTCGGAAATCGTAGCCCCACTGCGAGATACAGTGGGCCTCGTCCACCACGATGTAGGAGATTTTGAGCACGTCCAGATAGGACTGGAACAAGCGGGTCTGCAGGCGTTCCGGGCTCAGGTACAGGAACTTATAGTCTCCGTAGGCGGCATTGTTCAAGGCCAGATCCACCTCGTGGCGGTTCATGCCGGCATGGATGGCCATGGCCCTTACGCCGCGGTCCTGGAGGTTCTGCACCTGATCCTTCATGAGGGCGATGAGCGGCGTCACCACCAGGGCAATCCCCTCTTTCATGAGACAGGGGACCTGGAAACACACGCTCTTGCCACCGCCCGTGGGGAGAATGGCCAGGACGTCGCGCTCTTCCAGCGCTTCCCGGATAATCTCCTCCTGCATGGGACGGAAGGCATCGTAGCCCCAATAAGTATGTAGTACCTCCAATGCGGTCATAATCTGCTAATATACGGCTTTTTTTCGTATCTTTGTCATATGCAAGTCCAGAAAACCAATGCGGCCCGGCTCCTGGATGCAGCCGGCATTCCCTACTCCCTGGTCCCCTACGAGGTGGACGAGGAGCATCTGGAGGCCTCCCACGTAGCTGAGCAGCTGGGAGAAGACCTGGACCACGTGTTCAAGACCCTGGTTCTGAGGGGAGACAAGAACGGCCTTTTTGTCTGTGTGGTTCCGGGTTCCACGGAGGTAGACCTCAAGGTGGCGGCCCGCATTTCCGGCAATAAGAACTGCGCCATGATCCACGTGAAGGAGCTGCTGCCCCTCACCGGCTACATCCGCGGCGGCTGTTCCCCCATCGGCATGAAAAAGCCCTT
>CAMVJR010000055.1 GCA_947167855.1 uncultured Bacteroidales bacterium | reverse complement strand
TCCTATGCTCCACAAAACAGAAAGTCAGGCAGTTGCCTGACTTTCTTTGTTTTGCGGAGGCCTAATAGATGTACGTGCTAACGTAGTCCATGTCCTGCGCACTATATTGGCATTCCTTAGCAGCACCGCCAGTATCCATAGTAAAGTCTTAGATTTCAGCTGCTAATTTAGTTTTTTTTTCTACTGAATACCGGCCATCGGCTGTCTTCACCGTAATCCTGTCCGATATTTTCCAAGCCGGCCATGTCTTCTTGGGAAATGGTGAAGTCCAGTTGAACGTTGGAGCGGATATGGTCCGGATTGGAGGATTTGGGAAGGGAAACGGTTTCCAGCTGGAGCGTGTATTGGATACACAGTTGCGGGATAGTGACGCCGTATTTGGCTGCCATCCGGGCCAGCTCCTCATTATTGAGCGCTTTGCCGTGAGCGATGGGGGAGTAAGCCTCTACCAGAATGTCGTTCTGCTTGCAGAATTTCACCAGGGAGGAAGGCGTTTCTCCAATGTGCAGCAGAATCTGGTTTACCATGGGCTTGATCCGGCAGTCTTCCAGGATGTTTTCCAGATCGTCAATGAGGAAGTTGGATACGCCGATGGACTTGACCTTTCCGGCCAGGTAGGCATCTTCCAGGGCTTTCCATACCTCTTTGTTTTCTTTGAAGTAGCGCTTGGCGCCCCGGAATTCGGCCCAGGGCTGCGGACAGTGGATGATGATCAGGTCGGCCGGTCCGCAGTCCAGTTTCTTCAGGGATTCGTCGATGGATGCCGCCGCCAAATCGTAATTCTTGATTTCGGCCGCGACCTTGGTGGTGATGAAAATCTGCTCCCGGGGTACGCCGGAGCTGCGGATCCCTTCTCCCACGCCACGCTCGTTGCCATAGGCCTGTGCCGTGTCGATGTGCCGATAGCCCACGCCGATGGCACTTTTAACGGCCGATGCCACTTCCTCGTCCGGGATAAGCCAGGTGCCTAATCCCACTTTGGGGATGGACAGGCCGTTGGAGAGGGTGTATGTCTCGTTGAGTACCATATCTGATTAATTATTAATAGAAGAGGGCAATCTCATCCAGAGGCCGATGCGCCGGCGTCTTGGGCTCCTCGGCACGATAACCTAAGGCAATGACGGCCATGACGGCCTCGTTCTCCGGAATCTCAAAGAGCGCGCGGAGCTCATCGGCCTGACGCATGCCCATAATGAGTGTGTCAAAGCCCATGGCGCGGGCCTTCAGGATAAAGTAGGCATTGCTGAGACCGTTGTCGTAGGCGCCCCAAAGGTCTCCCGTGGCGTCGACGGGATTGCCGCGGAAGAAGCCGGATTTGCCCGTTTCAAAGGTGGAGACAATGAGGACGGGAGCATTGATGACTCGCTCCTTGTTGCCGCCAATCAGTTCCAGAACGGCCTGGCGCTTTTCTTCGCCGATGGCTACATAGTACTTGCTGGGCTGCATATTGGCCCAGGAAGGCGCATTCTGCGTAGCAGTGAGAAGTTCCCGAACCTGGGCCTCCGTGATGGTCTTACCGGCCTCATAGGCACGGATGCTTCTTCTGGAGGCGAATACGTCGTCCAGGGTAGGGGCTGTTGTCTGCTGGCTGCCGCAGGCCGCCAGGGCCAGGGCGCAAAGAAGGATGGAGAGCTTTTTCATATGATTAACTGCTAATACTCTGCAAGTTAAGTATTTTTTTGTTAAATAGTGTATTTTTCTTCGTATCTTTGTCAATATGGAAACACGCAAGCATCTGGCAGCGGAAAAGAAACGCTGCAACTCTCATAACTGCGCACAGGCAGTTGTATGCACCTATTGTGATCTCGTTGGCCTGCCGGAGCAGACGGCGCTGGACATTGCCGGAGCGTATGGTACCGGCATGGGCAATATGGAAGGCACTTGCGGCGCTCTGGTAGGTGCAGGAATGATTGTGGGCCTGGCCACCAGGGACCGGAACCTTTCCCGCGCCCGCATGAAAGAGATGATGACCAAATTCCAGCAGCGAAACGGCGCCACCCAGTGCAAACTCCTCAAGGGCGTTGGAACCGGCCAGGTTCTGCGTGACTGCCCGGACTGTGTGGCCGATGCTTCGGAGTTCCTGGAAGAAGTCATCGCCGGGCTCAAGTAACGCATTCACTTTGTCTTCATGTTCAATAGTTCTTTCTCAGTCATAACATAATAAATGTACATAAAATCTTTTGATGGATTATATGTACATTTGCAAATATGAAATACGAAAAGATAAACCTGGAAGACTACTTCCAGACCGGAGAGGGAGGAACGGCCCTCACTTACAACCATAAGGACCAAAAGACGCTGGCTAAATTGTTTATGCCCGGCGTGGCCGCCGATACGGCCGAAAGAGAATTCCTTATTAACCAAGTGGTTTATGATAGTGGCCTGCCTACGCCAAAGCCCATTCGCCTTATCACAGACGGAACACGTTTTGGGGCCGAATATGAGCTAATCCCTAACAAACGCTCGTTTACCCGCATCATTTCAGAGGAGCCGGATAAGATGGAACTGCTCTCAAAGCGCTTTGCCGTCCTTGCCCGGCAGATTCATGAGAAACCGGCCGATACCGATAAACTCCCGGACATGCGGGAAGTCGTAAGGGATGTACTGCTTAAGTTCGATACGCTCCCCAAGGAATACAGAGACCGGATGCTGGCTTTCCTGGATAACTGCCCGGCTCCCAAAACATGTCTGCACGGAGACCTTCATATCGGCAATATCATAACCGACGGCCAAAGGGACCTCTGGATAGATGTAGGCGACTTTGCCTGGGGTACTCCTGAGTGGGATCTTGGGATGCTTTATCAAACCACCCATTACCTGTCTCCAGAACGTACCCAAAGCATTTTCCACCTGGACACGGAGACATATAGACGCCATTGGGACTGTTTTGCCCCCGCCTATTTCGGGACCGACAATCCGGAGGAACTCGCTGCCATAGAACGCTCTTTATTCCCATACATTGCCACAAAGCTAGCTTACATTATCGGCAAACTGGGCTACGGCGCCAAAGGGGTAAGCGAGCGAGTGATGCGCATGTTCGACTTATTTCTGGGGATGTAATTATCAAATCCAATATAACTATGATTCCTGTTCTCATTTCCTAAATAAACTTCCGTTCTATATTACTGAACCATGTTCCGGATGCGGTTGGCTACTTCTTCCGGATGGTCTACAAGGAGTTGGCCGTGGTTCATTTTGGGGAAGACTTCTACCTGAACGTCTGGGTATAGCTTCTTCAGATGCTCCACCTGCGGCTTGGCAACGAAAGCCTCCAGGGAACCGTGCCAGAAATGGATATCGGCCCCGTGGATGGATTCCAGTTTATTGGTGTAGACGGACTTGTATCCGTCCAGGACGGAACGTCCGCCGCCGTACGGATACACTTTCCGGCATTCGTCCAGCAGCACATCGAAATAGTGCGAGTGGAATACCCAGCGCCAGAATCCGGTCCAGTGATAGCAGGTCCAGACGTTGGCACACTGGTAGTAACGGAGCGGTCCCACCAGCCATTTGGGAAGCGGCAGCAGGGGAGCGGCGTCCAGAATGGCGTGATCAATGATTACCTCATTCCGTTCCAGAACCCGGGACAGGATCTTGCCACCTAGCGAGAGGCCATAAGCACAATCCAGATGCCCGTCATACTGGTCTTGGATGTGGGCAATGACTTGCGCAGCCTGGTCGTCAATGGATGTGAACTGAGTCTGCACTCCCAGGGTGAAGCCGTCCACCTGAACGGCAATGATCCGGAACTGGCCCTTCAGTAAATCTATCAGCGGCAGGAAGATCTCATAGGAAACTCCTAGCCCGGGAATGAGCATCAGCGTGGGCGCGCCCTCTTTACCAAATACCTTGAAATCCATTCCTTATAAGCATCATTTCATGCCCTTGGTGCGCAGGCCTTCCGTGATTTGGGAATCGTCCGTGACTAGCTTGGACAGGACCCAGTGGTAGCGGGCGGTGCCGGAATCTCCCTTGGACATTTCCTGGACCACGAAGACTTCTTCCAGGTCCCAGCCGCGGCGGGCCATGTAGTTGGCGGCATCCAGGGCGGAGTTGAAACTGATGGTATTACCCTCCTCGTCCACCAGCTGGCGGTCGGCGGTCCAAAAGCCGGAATACTGGCCAAAGTCCAGTTCTACCGTGGTCTTGTTGGAGAAGAATTTAGGGGTGGCTATGATTTCACAGTAAACCTTGTAGGGCTTTACTTGCATCGGCTCCTGCTCTTGTTCCTGTTCCTGGGCGAATGCGGTTGCACCAGAAAAGAATGCGGCCAGTACCATCAGGGTTGTCAACAGTTTTTTCATATGTGAAGCGTTTTGGTAATCCATTTCATACAAATATACTAAATCATTGCAAACATTGCTATCTTTGCAGGGATGAATCCTGTATCCGCACGCCTTCTGAGCCAGCAGCTCATTGTTCCGCAGATGAAAGACCCTGCGGAGGTGGTGTCGTGGTTCGGCGCCTTGCAGGGGCAGGATTACAAGGCCCTTACCGGGCTTCGCGGCTGGATGCATTCCAATGGCATTGAGATTCCGGACGATGAAAAGTACCGCATCCAGGAGCTTTTGGGCCTAAACCGCAACGGGAAGGCGGTCTGTCCTCAAGGAGATAGCCCGTTTCCGGCATGCGTCCGATTTTTATTACCTTTGTATCCATGAAAGAATACCTGTTATCTCTTCTGAACGTTGTCTGTGAGATGGCCCCGTATCTGCTGCTGGGCTTTCTCATTGCGGGCATCCTGCATGTTTTCGTGCCGCAGGGTTTCTATCGGAAGTATTTGTCAAAGGATAACAAGTGGGCCGTTCTGTGGGCTGCCCTGCTGGGCATTCCGCTGCCGCTTTGCTCCTGCGGCGTGATTCCTACCGCCATCGGCCTGCGCAACGAAAAGGCCTCGAAAGGGGCTGTGGCGTCGTTCCTGATTGCCACGCCGCAGACTGGTATCGATTCCATCCTGGCCACTTTCTCGCTGATGGGGCTGGGCTTTGCCATCCTTCGGCCTGTGGCAGCACTGGTGACCGGCGTCTGCGGAGGCTTGCTGGTGAACCGCCTGGTTCCTGAAGATGATACCTCCTTCACATCGGATTCCGCCTGCAACGTTGAGACCGGAAACAAGATCTGGCGCGTGCTCAAGTACGCCTACTTCAAGATGATCCAGGATATTGGAGGCCGATTGGTCATCGGCCTGATGGTGGCCGCTCTCATCCAGGTGGCCATCCCGGACGAGTTCTTCCTGCACTTTGGCAGCCAGCCCCTGCTGCAGATGCTGGTGATTCTGGTGGTGGCCGTGCCCATGTATATCTGCTCTACCGGCAGCATCCCCGTGGCGGCGGCCCTTATCATGAAGGGTCTGTCTCCGGGCGCTGCGCTGGTGATGCTGATGGCCGGGCCGGCCGTGAACCTGGCTTCCATCCTGGTGGTCCGGAAAGCCCTGGGAAGGCGCTTTACCTGGATTTATCTGCTGGTCATCGTAGGCTTTTCCATCCTCTTCGGCCTGCTGGTCAATGCCATTGGCATAAATGTAAAGCCCATGGCTGCGGTAGATCCCTGCTGCGCCTCGGAGGCCCTTCCCGGCACCTTCAAGATAATCTGTGCATCCGTTTTAACCTTATTGATTCTATTCGCTCTTACTATGAAACTGTTTGAACGCTTCACCCATAAGGCCGAAGATCCCGATACGGCCGTCTATACCGTAGAAGGCATGCACTGCAGCCACTGTGAGGCTGCCGTGTGCCGTGCTGTGGAGGAGATTCCCGGCGTGGAATCGGCCAAGGCCAGTGCCTCCCGCAAGACCCTTACCATCAAAGGACCCGCATCCGAAGAAGTGATTCGCGCCGCCGTAGAAAAGGCCGGCTATACCTTTAAGGGAAAGAAGTAACGGCTAGGGAACCAGGTGGTCTCCGTAGTTGTTGAAACGCATCCTGGGGACCGGCTCCAGCCTGTAGGGGCCGCCGTAGCTCCGGACCATGCTTTTTTCCACTTCGGACCATTTGATCATTACCTGTTTATAAGTGCCGGAACTGAAATCCAGTTCTGTCCGGATGCATTGGGGAATCTTGTCGGGGGAGTAGGGATGCTCAAAAGGCGCCATTCCCGGCGTTACGGCGTAGACAAAAGGATTGGACGCGTTCATTAGTGGAACCGTTCCGGGACGGAACTTGTAAGGGCTGTTAAGGAAAAGTCCTCCAATAAACAGCAACGTCTTCTGGGCCTCCGTCAGATGGGCGGGCCGATAGGGGGACAGGTACTGATTAACGGAAGTCATTACGCGCTGATACGTCTCCCGGTTGATCCGGACCGCCTGCTCCTCCTTGCTCTCCGGCTGTTCAAAAGTGATGACCGGGAAGAAGGGAAGGCCCATCGGGGCAAAGGCCGGTGTGCTGATAAGGGGCTGGGGTTTGATCACCGTTGTATCCACCTTCTCTACATGCTCCTGTGCATGCAGGCCGATGGTGCACACCATCAGAAGAACAACCGTATAAAGCCATTTCTGTTTCATTCCGGGCCATCCCAGTTCAAGAATAATGCCGCTTCTGACAAATATGCGTATCTTTGTATGAAATTAAAACGATAGCCTATGTCAGTCAACCTCCGGGAATTTCTGATGTCGCTGGCGGCCACCACGGTCTCCATCGTCCTCACCTTTGGCACCACCGCCATCATAGACCACAAGAAACAGCGGGAAGAAAAGCGGGAAATGACGCTTATGATCATGTTCGATATGCGTGAGTCGCTGGACAATATCCGGCAGATGGATTCGGATTTGAAGGATCTGTTCGATATTCAGGTGGACGTAGTGGCCCATCCCGGCAAGCTGGAAAAGAGTTACTATGATTTGGCGATGAGAGTCCCCATCGCAAACTATACCACTACCACTGAAACGATCTTCCGATCAAATATAGAGACCATCCAGACCCTTGGTAGCATCCTTTTCATCCGGAGCGTATCTTCTTTTTACGATGTGCGGAGCCAGTATAAGAAGCAAATCGCGGACAGTTTTCAGAATGAGTCCGAGGAAGCCTTGACCCATTACGAAAAACTTAAGGACCTCGCGATCTCCAATTATATTTTTGTGAGCGAAACTTATCTGATGAGCATGACCCGGGAATATGAGAAGTGCAAGATCCTGATGAAAGTATCCGAGAAGGATCTGGATACCTTCAGCCAGCAGCAAACGCATCTGTTGGAAGCTACCAAGGGAATCATGATGGATGAATTCCAGCAATTCACCGACGCTCAGGCGGAACGCGTCGATCGGCTTCGGAAGGCCATCGAAGAAGGCAAGAAAGAATTGAATAACCGGTAGATCCGTACTTATGAAGAGACTGCTGACACTGACCACATTCCTGGCGATGGCCCTTCTGGCATCGGCCCAGTGTGGGATGTCGGACACCAAAATGGCTATGTGGTGTCCGCCATCCTGCCTAAAGCACACTTTTGGCCTTCTGTGCCCAGTTTCGTGCTTTACCCCCACTTCTTGACCCAGCCTAAAGCACGATATGTGCCCTACAGAGCTCAAACCGTGCTTTAGAGAGGTCTACCGTCCCCCAAGTGCCGTCATGCCCGGCTCGACCGGGCATCTCTCTCCTTTTTCTTTGCCCGTTTCACCCTGAGGGGGCGCACATACCCAGTATGTGCTGCGCATAGGGGGTATGTACCGTACATGCCGTGTATGTACATCCCCCAGACCTAGCCTCACGGTCCAGCGGATGGGACGTTGGGCACGCACGGGGCTACTTGGAACCCAGGTAGAGGAGAATCATACTGAGCAGCAGGAGCAGGAGGTCGAAAGCCTTGCTCTTGATGTTCCGTTCTTTGAGGAAGAAGGCGCCGATGAGGAAGCTCACCAGCACGCTGCCGCGGCGGATCATGGAAACCACGGCTATGAGGGCGCCGGGCTGCGAAAGGGCCTGGAGGTAGGCAAAGTCGGCTGCACAAAGAAAGATGCTGATAAAGGGAATGGACCAGCGCCACTGGAAGGGCGTGGTTCGTTCTCTTGTGGGATACCATACCGCCAGCAGCAGGCCCAGCATCATCAGGCATTGGTACAGGGTGTACCAGCTCAGCACCTGCAGACGGTCCAGCCCCAGGCCCTTGTCGGGGGAGAGGAGGAACTTGTCGTACAGACCGCTCACGGAGCCCAGCATGACGGCGATGATGAGGCAGAAGATCCACTTGTTGTGCCGGAAATCAATCCCTTCCTTCTTGCCGCTGATCCGCATCAGGAAATACGCCAGGATGGCCAGGCCCACACCGGCGCTCTGCAGGAAATTGAGCCGTTCTCCAAAGATGAGGACGGCACCCAGCAAGACCAATACGGGCCGAGTGGCATTGACCGGACCCACCAGAGTGAGCGGGAGGTGCTTCATGGCATAGTAGCCGGCCAGCCAGGAGGACAGGACGATGCAACTTTTGAGCAGGATCCACCGCTGTACTTCCCAGGTGCCGAAACCCGTCTTGAACAACAGGGGAGAGAGCAGGCAGGTGGAAATAAGCGTGTTAAAGAAAAGAATGGGTATGACGGCATTGTCCTTCAGGGATAGTTTCTTGAAGGAGTCGTAGCAGCCCAGCAGGGCTGCGGAAACAAATGACAAAAGCCACCACATAGAAAATCGGCCCGCAAAGTTACATAAAATGCCGAATTATTCGTATATTTGTTGAATATAACAAATGTGACAGAATGAAGGTAGTAGCCGATACCAATATCCCCTTTCTAAAGGGCGTTTTGGAGCCATTCTTTGAGGTTGTGTACATGGACGGACGCAGCATAGACCGCGAGGCCATGCACGACGCCGATGCCGTAATCATCCGCACCCGCACCAAGTGCAACGAGGAAACCCTGTCCGGTTCCCGCGTGCAGATGATTGCCAGCGCTACCATCGGCCTGGATCACATTGATGTGGATTGGTGCCAGAAGCACGGGATTGAGGTGCAGAATGCAGAAGGCTGCAACGCCGGCGGTGTGGCAGACTACGTCTTCAGCGCCCTGTACGGCATTTCCTCCCGCCGCGCCATCAAGCTCAACGACGCTGTGATAGGCATCGTGGGCGTGGGTAACGTGGGCAAGAAGGTGGAGCAGATGGCCCGCACGCTGGGCATCAAGGTGCTGCTCAACGATCCTCCCAGAGCCCAGGCCGAAGGCCCCGAAGGCTTCGTGGACCTGGACGAACTCCTGGAGAATGCCACCGTGGTCACCATGCATGTTCCGCTCAACGATTCCACCCGCGGAATGGCTAACGAGGACTTCTTTGCCAAGATGCGTCCCGGCTCCATTTTCATCAACGCCGCCCGCGGAGAAGTGGTGGACGAGGCCGCCCTCCTGCACGCCCGTCCCAAACTGGGCGCCCTGGTGCTGGATACCTGGTGCAATGAGCCCACGGTGAACCCCAACCTCATCGAACTCTGTGACATTGCCACCCCGCATATTGCCGGCTATTCCTACCAGGGAAAGCAGAACGGTACCGCCATGGCCGTGCAGGCCGTCGCCCGGCACTTTGGCATTGAGGCCTTAAAGGATTTTCGGCCTGTAACGGAAGACCCTTCGCTGCTGCCCACGGAGCTGGACCTGTGGGGCCGTTCGCAGGGAGAGATTGCGGCCGTGATGCAGTACAATTACCCCATCTTCACAGACGATTTCCTGTTCCGGAGCAGTCCAGACAGCTTTGAAAAACTCCGCAGCGAGTACAACTATCGCCAGGAATTTTATCTTGATAACCACTATAACACTATGTTCAGCCAAACCGATCAACAGCAAATCCTGGACAGGGGCGCCAGCCTCCGACAGGTGAAAGAGCAGATTGAGCATTTCAAGAGCGGCTTCCCCTGGATGAAAATCGTGGGCCCCGCCACTCCGGAAAGAGGCATCAAAGTGCTGGATCCCAAAGCAGTAAAAGCTGCCGTCGATTATTATCAGAAGTCCGAAGTGCACGGAAAGAGCAAGTTTGTGCCTGCCTCCGGCGCAGCGTCCCGCATGTTCAAGGACATGTTCCAGGGCCTGGCCGATCTGGAAGCCGGCAAGGATCTTCCGGCCGATGCCCCCGGCGCCAAGCTGGCCGCCCGCATCAAGGACTTCGCCTTCTATACGGAAGAGCTCTTTGGCACGCCCGAAGACAGCCGTGAATACCGCCTGGAAACCCTTAAGAAGCTTCTGAAAGAAGATGGCCTGGCCTATGGCGCCAAGCCCAAGGGCGTCCTCTGCTTCCACCGCTATCCGGAAGAAGTACGCACCGCCATTGCAGAGCACCTGGTAGAAGCCCAGGAGTACATGCGCAACTCGGACGGTACCTGCAACCTGACCATTACCATCTCTCCGGAGCACCAGTCCCTCTTTGAGATTGCCATTGGCGCCATCAAGGAGGCCTACGAGAAGAAGTACGGTGTCAAATACAACATTACCTTCACCTTCCAGGACAAGGCCACGGATACCATTGCCGTTACCCCGGACAACAAGCCTTTCCGCAAGGAAGACGGAACCCTCCTGTTCCGCCCCGCCGGCCACGGCGCCCTCATCTACAACCTCAATAAGGTAACCGACGAGCTGGTAAGCATCAAGAATATTGACAACGTAGCCCACGAGAAACTCCTGCCCGTTACGGCCCAGTACAAGCAGGTGCTCATGGGTGTGGCCCTGCAGCTCAGGGACAAGATCTTTGAATACCTGCACCAGCTGGACGCGAACCCTTCCGTTCAGCTCTGCAACCAGATAGAGAGCTTCCTGGACAAGGAACTCTGCGTCCAGATTCCGCTGGCCCACTCGGAGGAGGAACGCATGAAGATGCTCCGGGCCAAGCTCAATCGGCCCATCCGCGTGTGCGGCATGGTGCGCAACGAGGGTGAGCCCGGCGGTGGTCCTTACGTGATTGCCGGCAAGGACGGCTGCACCAGCCTCCAGATCCTGGAAAGCGTCCAGATCAACAAAGAAGACGCCGGCGCCATGGCCGCCATGAGCCAGGCCACGCACTTCAATCCCGTGGATCTGGTGTGCTGCCTCAATGACTACAAGGGCAAGCACTTCGACCTCCTCAAGTATGTGGACCCTGAGGCCGGCTTCATGAGCTCCAAGAGCTATGAAGGCCGCGAGCTCAAGGCACTGGAACTTCCTGGCCTGTGGAACGGCGCCATGAGCGACTGGAACACCCTCTTTGTGGAAGTCCCCATCGAAACCTTCAACCCCGTAAAAGTAGTGCTGGACCTGTTGCGCCCCGCACACCAAGGATAATTTAACTATGAAAGAAGCAATTGCTGGAACTTTAGAATCTGGTGACATCATGGTCACCATCGGCCCTGGAGAAGGCCTGCAGGTAGATCTGCAGAGCTCTGTGGCCGCCCAGTTCGGCCGACAGATTAAGGCCGTCATCACCGAGACCCTGGAAGGGCTCGGCATTAAGGATGCCCACGTGGAAGCCGTGGACAAAGGAGCACTCGATTGTACCATCCGGGCGCGGGTAACCGCAGCTGCCGTCCGGGCAACAGGCAAAGACGTATGGAAAGACTAAGAAGAACCATGATGTTCGTTCCCGGCAATAATCCGGGAATGATGGCCGATGCCCATATCTACGGCCCCGACAGCATTATGCTGGACCTGGAAGACTCCGT
>CAMVJR010000054.1 GCA_947167855.1 uncultured Bacteroidales bacterium | reverse complement strand
GACCTTACGACCTACGGAATCACTGCCGAAACGCCGGTTACCCTTTCCTTTGGCGGTACCGCCAAGGTGGACGAAGATTATACGGTGTCCGGTGCAGAAGGTGGCATCATTACCTTCTCCGAGGCCGGGACCAAGAGCCTGACTTTCAATATTGTCAATCACCCCAACCAATACAAGGGCAACCTCACTATCACGCTTAAGATTGATAGCGTTCCCGATGGTGTTGAGATGGGTGCTTTGAAGAGCCTTACCATCACCATTCTGGAAAACGACATTCCTGTTGATTGGAAGTTTGTAGAAGGAGAGTGGACGGCTCAGGATTATGATGACGGAGCCAAAGACGGAAATCCCTATAAAGTGACCATAAGTAAATCTGCCGAAGGAAAGCTGATTCTGAACAACCTTTGGGGCGGTGAAAAAAATCTGGAAGGCGAGATTACTTTTGACACCGCATCTAATTCCGCAACGGTATCCTTTGCTGCCAAGCAAGTTGTATTTGATGCAACGGATTATGGTTATGGTGAACTCTTGCTCCTTGGCCTCAACGCCGCCGGCAAGTGGTCTTATTCCCCTGTTATAGCCACAATTACTGCGGGAGGCATATCCTTAGGACCTTGGAATATGGTTATTACAGCAGGACAGTATGCTAATTATGTCTATGGTACTTCTTATACAACAGAAATGACCAAGTAAATAATGGATTGTCACGAAGAGTCCGCCCAACACAGGACGGACTCTTTTTATCTTTTTTAATATGAAAAGAATCCTTTGTCTGCTTTTTTGCGTAGCTCTTTCCTGTCCTGTGTTTTCTCAAACGTATCGGCCCCGGGAAACCTGGCCCTTCCTGTATGAAGACTTTATGGACGGATCCGCCCGCACCCGCAGTGGTGCCCTTGTAACTGAGGCCCGGTTCAACATTGCCCTTCAAAACAGCACCCTCCTGTTTATAGGAAATGACGGCGTCATTATGAAGGCCGATATGGGCCAAATCCATACCGCCCGCCTGGGAAAAGATGTCTTCCTGAATGTGTCCGGGCATATGTACAAGCTTCTTTCCGAATTGGATTGCGGGGCAGTACTTCTAGGAACCGTAATCAATGTAGAAGAACAGAGTAAAGTCTCCATCGGCTACGGAATATCTTCTTCTACCGCCTCGGTCCAGAACATGGCCATTCTGGAAGACGGTAGATTTGACACTACCGGGAAGAATTATCTGCAGGCCGAGCGTGATAAAAATAGCGGAGAGATTCTCCCGATAAAACAAACCTATTATCTGTACCACCAGGGCATTCTTACCCCGGCCACGAAAGATGGGGTCCTGGATTTGCCCGGTGTTGATAAAAAAGAAGCCAAGGCATTCTTCAAGCGGGAAAAAATCAAATGGAAGGATGTTCCTTCGCTGGAAAAAGTGCTGGTTTATATTAATAATCTAAGCAAATAACTATGCAAAGACGTTTCCAAGCCTTACTGATTCTTGCACTTGTTGCAAGCGCCTGTACCCAGGAGACGGCATCTCCGGAGATCCCGGAGGCCCCTGTAAAGGAAGAAGCAGTTGAGTCGGCCCTTATTCCAGGCTCTCTTATCATTCAATCTGACAATAGCGCAGAAGCTCTCCAGGCAAGCCTTTCCCCCATCCTTGGGGAGGTGTCTGTAAGCAGGCTGTATCCCGACGCCGGGGAATGGGAACCCCGGCACCGCGCTGCCGGCCTGGACCGCTGGTTCCGCGTCAATTATAATCCGGATGATCAGCTGCAAACAAAAGCGGCCACAGATTTGTCATCCCTTCCGGGTGTCGTTTATGTAGAGCCCGAGCGCCGAATAAACACAACGGGTTATTTTAATGACCCTAATTTTGACCTGCTATGGGCCTTCAACAATCCTGGGGGTACCAGTACCTTTACGACCGGAATTGACATCAATGTCATTCCGGTATGGCAGAACTACACGACCGGTTCTTCCAACGTAATTGTTGCCGTGGTTGATAAGGGTGTGGAATTGAACCACCCCGACTTGGCCGCCATTGCTATTCCTGCTGGCGAAAAGGGCAGCAAGAGTTTTGTCTACGATAATCCCGGTTACAATATTGTGCCGGGAGACCATGGTACCCATGTGGCCGGTATTATTGGCGCCGTGAATAATAATGAGATAGGCGTTAGCGGTGTTGCTGGTGGCGAGGATGGCAAAGGTGGTGTACGTATCCTCTCCTGCGCTTTTATGCAGGATGATCCTTCAGACCCCAAGAAAACCCTTCAGGGAGACGCCTACAATGCCCTTGTCTGGGCGGCCGACCATGGGGCGGTCATTTGCAACAACAGCTGGGGGAATGTATATGATACGGAGGCGGAGGCGCTAGAAGGAGGCGTGGGATCGGTAGGGGCCGCCATTGATTATTTCATCCAATATGCCGGATGTGATGCAGATGGAAACCAGTTGCCCGACAGCCCCATGAAGGGAGGACTCGTCCTTTTTGCCGCAGGAAATGAATCCTGGAAAATGGGTTGGCCAGCGGCTTATAATAAGGTTATTGCCGTTGGCTCGATCCGCGCCAACGGAGAAAGAGCGAGCTATTCCAACTATGGTGACTGGGTAGACATCTGCGCTCCGGGAGGAGACTCGGGAGCCCTAATTTACAGCACGGTTAAGGGGGGCGGTTATGATTATATGGGCGGAACGTCCATGGCTTGTCCCGAGGTGGCCGGAGTAGCGGCTCTTCTTGTCTCTTACTTCGGCGGTCCTGGCTTTACGCCCGATATGCTGAAGGAAAGGCTATTGAAAGGCGCAAATCCCGATAAAGCCCCCAAATATGGACAAATCGGCCCGTTGGTGGACGCTCTCGGTTCTTTCTCTTATGGAGGAACTACGCCCCCAGATCCCGTGCAGGATTTCTCGCTTTCTGCTGCGTCCAACAACATTACGGTCTCTTGGGACGTTACGGCTGATGCAGACGATGAAAAGGCTTTCGGCTATTTGGTTCTAGCCAGTAAAAAGGCTTCTGATTTCACTGATTTGAATGTGAAGAGCCTTCCTTCTTCCATGATTACTCTTATCAAGGAAACCGGAACGGCCGCCGTTGGTGAAACTATTTCGGCCACCCTTTCCTCCCTTGAGTTTGAAACGCCGTACTATTTTGCCATTATTGCGTACGATTACCAGAATAATTATTCTGCCGCGTCTGATGTGAAATCGCTTTCCACCCAGAAGAACAATCCTCCGGTTATTACTACCGATTATTCTGGAGATTGGCGCGTTTTTCCCTTTGAAACACTGCTGGCACAATTCACCATCACAGAACCCGACGAGCATCCGTTTACCGTTGAGGCAACACCAGGTTCAGACGCCTTTACTTTTGTTGCCACCCTCACGGGATATCAGGTTACTATTGTTGGTAACGGTGCTCCGTCCGGCGATTATACGGCCCATATCATAGCAACGGATAGTTTTGGTGCAAGCACCGACTACGTTATTAACTATACGCTTGCACCCAACCACGCTCCGGTTATCATTGCTTCCGCTGATAACATCATTTTCACGGAAAAGGGCTCCCGGGTAACGCTGGATATGTCTAAGTTTATTTCTGACCCCGACGGGGAGACGCTTACTTACACGGCCAGCACCTCGTCCCAGAATATTGTTCACCTGAGCCCGGAAGGAAATAATATGATTATTACCAGCCTGGGCTATGGTCTTGTGGATGTTCAGATTACGGCTACCGACGCCATGGGTGAATCGGTAAGCCTTGGATTTAAGGTCTTGGTGCGCAATCCGGATGTTGTGGTTCAATCCTACCCGAATCCCGTTACAACATCTCTGTATATTACCGGTCCGGATGCCACTCCGGCCAAGATGGATGTGACCATCCTTTCCGCTACCGGCGGCAAGGTATATGAGGCCACCGTTCAGGCCAGTGCCTTTGAACCGGCGACCATTGATCTCTCCGGCGTGGCTCCTGGAGTCTATACCCTTATCGTTACCTATTCAGGAAAAGAGTACAAGCAAACCATCGTCAAAAAGTAAATGATTATGAAAAAGAATATACTTCTCACCTTGGCGGTGGCTCTTTTGCCCGTTATTGCCTCTGCACAGACCTCCGCAGCCCTTCCCTTCCTCCGCATCAACCGGGACGCCAAAACGAGCGCCATGGGCGGAATAGAGGCCGTTTCCGGCCTGTACAACCCCGCCGCCGTTCCGTTTACGGGCAGTGACGTTACCGCATCCTATCAGATGTGGGCTCCGGGCGGCGCCAAAAGCACCAATATCAACGTCCTGGGAGGCATCAAGATTGGAAAACGGCTGGGTCTTAACGTTCTTGGCGCCTATCAGGTGGGCCAGGGATATACAACCTATGATGCAAGCGGAAAGGCCGGGAGCACTTTTGTTCCTTCTGACCTTGTGGCGGGCCTTGGTGTGGGTTTTGCCATTACGGACTTCCTGTCCGTTGGTGTAAACGCCAAGTTTGCCAACAGTACGCTGGCGGCCGATGCCAAGTATTCCGCCTTTGCCGGAGACGCCTTTGTGATGTTTGCTAAAGGCGGCCTCAAGGCTACCGTTGGTGTTGCCTCCCTGGGAACGCCTGTCAAGAGCGGTGAAACCTCTTACTCCCTTCCGTCCTCTGCAAAGGCTGGCGTAGGCTACACCGCCGGCTTTGGAAAGAGCGCCGTGGATGTTGCCGCAGACTTTGATTACTTCTTTGTAGGCGGTATTGGCGCGGCTCTTGGTGCCCAGTACGCCTGGAACGACATGGTCTTTGTACGTGCCGGTTTCCACGTGGGTAGCGGCAACGCCCCGATTCCCACCTACGCCTCTTTGGGCCTGGGTGTCAAGTTTGCCGGCTTCCACATTGACGCCAGCTGGCTCACGGCCAACCAGGTCCTGGGCAATACAATCTGTATCGGCTTGGGATACGCCTTCTGATTACCAGAGGAAATTGTTAAAGGGGTAACGCCCCGCGTGAATCTCCGCAACTATCTTGTAAAGGTCGTTGCGGAGTTTTTCTATGCCAATCTTTTCACGGGCCGAAATAAAGATGCAAGGGGTCTTCTCCTCTGCGATCCAGCTGCTCTTAAGCTCCTCCAGCGTGCGGTTGACGGGCTGTTTGGGCGTGAGGGAGAACTCGTCGTAGGGCTCGTAGGTATAGGCGTCCACTTTGTTGAAGACCACGTATACGGGCTTGTTGGAGGCACCAATCTCCCGCAGGGTCCTTTCCACCACCTCCATCTGCTCTTCAAAGCCCGGATGGGAGATGTCCACCACGTGCACCAGCACATCGGCCTCGCGGACCTCGTCCAGGGTGCTTTTGAAGGCCTCCACCAGCTGCGTGGGGAGCTTGCGGATGAATCCTACGGTGTCGCTCAGCAGGAAGGGCACGTTTTCGATGACGACCTTTCTGACGGTGGTGTCCAGAGTAGCGAAAAGCTTGTTCTCCGCAAACACGTCAGATTTGGCCAATAAATTCATCAAAGTACTTTTACCTACATTGGTATACCCCACGAGGGCCAAACGCACCAGAGAGCCTCTATTGCCCCTTTGCGTGGCCATTTGCTTGTCGACTTTCTTCAGGTCTTCCTTTAACTTGGAAATTCGCTGCTTTACGATACGGCGGTCAATCTCAATCTGGGTCTCACCCATACCGCCGCGCGTACCCATGCCGCCGCGCTGGCGCTCAAGGTGCGTCCACATACCGGCGAGGCGCGGGAGCATATAGTTGTAATGCGCCAGCTCCACCTGCATCTTGGCGTATGAGGTCTTGGCCCGCTGGGCAAAAATCTCCAGAATCAGGGATGTCCTGTCTATGACATCGCTGCACGCAATCACCTTCTCGATATTGCGCTGCTGCATCCCGGTGAGCTCATCGTCAAAGATGACGTACTCAATCTCGTTCTCCTGGCAGTATTCCTTGATTTCCTCCAGTTTACCCGGGCCGATATAAGTGGCCTTGTCGGGCCGGTCCAGGCGCTGGGTAAACATCTTATCGGGTATGGCGCCGGCGGTTTCGGCCAGGAACGCAAGTTCGTCCAGGTATTCCTGCACCTTGCGTTCCCCGCCTTTTTCCAGGATGACGCCCACAAATACGGCTTTGTTGCTCTTGAATTCACTCATAAGACCGCAAAGTTAACCAAAATACTGCAAAGTGCGGAGCATTTCAAAGACGAGGTCGAGGTATTCACTGGAAGTGTGGTCCCAGCGGAAGCCCAGGCGGTGCAGGATCTGCATCGTGTACACGGTGGAGGCCAGGGTTTCCACGCCTTCCGTTTCTGCGTTGGACTGCTGGTAAGCCACCAGAGGGGCCATAATCCGGGTCTTGGCCGGGTTGGCGTTGGCTTCTTCCACGCGGCGGGCGAATTCCTCCATTTCTACGTATTCCAGCGGCTGTCCGTCAATCTTCTCCAGGCGGGTGAAGATATCGTCCATAGGGATGATATGGTTGTTGGAAACGTTGAATACGCAGTTTTCCAGCGGCGTGGTGGCCAGCAGAACCATAGCCCGGGCCGACTGGTCGATGGGCGAGAACTCCATCTGGCCTTCCAGCATCTGGAACGGGCAGGCGCCCAGCATCTTGAGGGCCTTGAGACGGCCCATCGAGGCATTGGCGTTGAGGTTCACCTGGAATTCGCCGTCCTGTGCACGGGGCGACAGGTTGCCGGCGCGCAGGATCTTGGCCTTGAGCTTTCCGTGCACCATATGCTCCAGGATGTGCCTTTCGGCCAGGAACTTGGAGTGGACGTACTGGTTGTCCGTGAGCTGGCCAAAGAAGAGCATCTGCTCGGTGAGGGTATCCGGAACGTTGCCCGGGGTAAGGCCGCCCACGCTCTCGGTGGAAACGTGCACCAGGTAGGCTCCGTTCTTTTCGCAGAGGTCCACGAGGTTCTTGACACCGCCGTAGTTGATGTCCTCGATGTCCGTTCCCTTGGAGAAGTGCTTCACGTTGGCGGCGCAGTTGAACACCATATCGATGTCCTTAAGCGGAGCCAGGGTCTCGGGCTGGGTAATGTCCCCTGCCACGGGCTTGATGCGCGTTCCAAAGAGGCTGCGGTAGTCTTTGTCAAAGTAGTACACCAGCATTTCCTTGAGGCGGCGCTCCGGGGTAAGGGTGCCCTTTTCACGGAGCAGGCACCAGATGGTGGTGTCCGGACCGGTGCTTTCCAGCAGCTCCTTGAGCACGTGGATGCCCAGGAAGCCGGTGGCGCCGGTAAGGAGAATGTTCTTGCCCAGGCGGATGCGCTTTCCCTTGAGGAAGGACTCCAGGTTGTTCTGAGCCAGCAGGGCATCAATGGCCGAATAGTCGTACTCGGTAATGTTGCTGTCCTGCTCCTGTGTGCCCTGGTCCCCCTTCAGGAAGGCCGCCAGAGAACGGGCCGAAGGATGGGAGAAGACATCGGAATAGGCAAAGTGCAGACCCTGTTTCTCTGCATTCACCATCACGTTGGTGACCATCAGGGAAGAGCCTCCGAGGTCGAAGAAGGAGTCGGTTGCTCCCACCTTTTCTACGCCCAGAACCTCTTCGAAAATGGCGCAGAGGGCCTTTTCCGTCTCTCCCACAGGGGCAATGTACTCGTCCATAGACGTGGGCGTGGCCTCCGGCAGGGCCTTGCGGTCTACCTTCTGGTTTACGTTGAGCGGGATGGCATCCAGCTGCATCCAGGCGGCAGGCACCATATACGGCGGCTTGCGCTCGCGGATGAAGTCGGCTGCGGCCTTGGAGTCGAAGTTTCCTTCAGCCACCACGTAAGCGGCCAGGAACTTGCCGCCGGACGGGGCGTCGAAGGCCTGTACGGTTACATCCTTCACGCCCGGGAATTCCTGCAGCACGCCTTCCACTTCCTTGAGTTCAATACGGAAGCCGCGGATCTTGACCTGGCGGTCTTTTCGGCCCACGAATTCAATATTTCCGTCGGGACGGAAGCGCACGATATCGCCGGAGCGGTACAGCCGTACACCGGGCTCGTAGGGGTTCTCTATGAAGCTTTCGGCCGTTTTCTCGGGGTTGTTGAGGTATCCCCGGCCCACGCCGTGACCGCCAATGAGCAGTTCACCGGCAGCGCCAACGGGCAGGCGGCGCAGTTTCTGGTCCGACACATACAGCTGAACATTGCTCAGAGGATGGCCGATGGGGATGTTGTCCTCGCGTTCCAGTACCCGGAAGACGGAGGAGAAGATGGTGCATTCCGTGGGGCCGTATCCATTGTAGAAGGCATAGGAGGGCGGCGGCATGGAAATGAGCTTTTCTCCGCCCACAGACAGGTGCTTGAGGACGGGATTATCGGGGAAGTTACGGGCATACATCACGCCCACCTGGGTGGTCATAAAGCTGTGCGTAACGCCGTTGTCTATCAGGAAGCGGTTCAGGGCTCCGAGGTCGTGTCTTACGTCTTCGGGGATGATGCACACGCAAGCTCCGCTGGTGAGGGCGGGGTACTGGTCCATCATATTGGCGTCAAAGCCATAACTGGCAAAGGCGGCCACCTTGTCTCCGGGCTTGAGCTGGTAATACTCGCGGTACCAGGCGCAGAAATTGACCAGGTTGCGCTGCTCCAGCATACAGCCCTTGGGCGTACCGGTGGAGCCGGAAGTATACAGCAGGATATACAGGCTTTCCGGCTTGGGGCCGCCTGTAACCTTGCCCTCGGGCAGGTTTTCAATCTGGTCCGTGGTAAGCACGGGACCCTTGTATTCCCCTACCAGCGACACCAGTTCCTTGTCGGCTATGAGGAGTTTTGCGCGGGAGTCCTGGATCATAAAATTGAGGCGCTCGGTGGGATAGGAAGGGTCCAGCGGCTGATAGGCGCAGCCGGCCTTCATCGCTGCCAGGGAGGCCTTGGTCATCCAGGCGTTGCGGTTGATGAGCACGGCCACCACGTCTTCGTCCTTAAGGCCGTAGGTGAGGATCTTGGCCGCCAGGGCCTCTGTATAGCGGTCCAGCTCCTTGTAGCTGATGGTCTTGCCGTCAAAGAGCACGGCCGGGGCATCCGGAGTGGCCTTGGCCTGTTTGCGGAACAAGTCTACCACCGTCTGGCTCAGGTCTACCTCCTGGGTGTAGCTGTTGAAACCGTCCAGCTCCTTGAGGCGCTCGCCGTCCACGAAAGGAATCTCCGTGAGGGCCACATCCTTGAGCATACCCCTCACCACGCATTCCATAGCGTCTGCGAAGGACTGCATCAGCGGTTTGGTATACTGGCTGTCATCGTAAGCCAGGGCAATTTCGGGGGCTTCTTCCGTACCTTCGATGAAGATGCTCAGCGGGAACTTGGGGGTGTCCTGCGTAAGCAGCTCATCCTCAAGCGGTTTTCCGTTGATGGAGTGCTTCTCCACCAGGCCCACCTGGTAGGCCAGCATCACGGCCGGATGGAAGTCAAAGGCCGATGCCACCCGGGCAAACGGATAGTTCTGGAAGGAAAGCGTGGTGGCAAAGTTGCGGTCCGTTTCCTTGAGGAAATCCCCAACCTTCTGGTCCCCCACTTCTCCGGAGAGCGGCATGGTGTTGACAAACATGCCAAAAGTGTTGGCGCAGCGCATATCGCTACGGCCGTTGGCCACCGTGCACATAAACACTTTCTGCTTGCCGCAGAAGGCACTTACGGTTACAAAGGCGGCGCCCAGGAAGTAGCTGGCCGGGGAGATGCCCAGCGCGTGGCAGCGGGCCATTACATCGGCCCCCACCTTCTTTCTAAGCCATACTTCGTGGCCCACTTCGTCTTCCTGCGGCCTCTTGTCCGGGATTACGCCGGTTTCGTCTTCCTTGCCGGCCATCTGGTCTGCGAAGAAGGCTTCGGCCTGTTTGAATTCCTCGCTGTCCTGGTAAGCTTTCTGGTCCTTGGCGTAGCGGAAGTAGGTGTAATCCTCCTTTTCAGGTTCCTGGCCTTCCAGAGCCCCTGTGAGCTGGGCCAGGAAGACGTCGTAGGAATGGCCGTCAAAGATGAGGTGGTGGAAATCGGCCATCAGGCGCAGCTTTCCGGGCGTCTGGATAATCATGAGTCGGTAGAGCGGACCGGAGAGGTCGAAAGGCTGCATAAAGGCTTCCTTGATGGCCTCGTAATCCTCTTCGCTGCGGAGCTTGACGGACGGAATCTCCGGATCCGGTTTTCCGGGCACCAGATACACTTTTCCGTCTTTCTGCTCCAACCGTCCGGTAACACCGGGATGAGCCTCCAGAAGGGCTAATAAAGCCTTTTTAAGGGCCGAAACATCCGTTCCTTCGGGGAAGGTCAGGATAAACGGCAGGTTGTAAGCCGTGGACGAAGGATTCCTGACGCAATCCAGATACAGACCGGTCTGCTGGAAGGTAAGTTCCTGGGGTTCGTCCTCCGTGCTTTCGGCCTCTGTCTCCTTGTTCTTATCCTGCGACAAAAGGATGTTAAGCACATCGTTCTCAATGCTTTGCAGGCTGGCCGTCTTGGCAAAGCTGTTCATATCGGGCTCCAGGCCATAGCGCTTGTACAGCTCGGTGGCCAGACGAAGGGCGCCCAGCGAAGACAGGCCGCTATAGTACAGGGGGTCTGTAAGGCCGAAGCCACCGATACCCACGGTCTCCTTGATGATATTGCTGATTTCTTCTTCCAGCACGTTGAGCGGGGCCACGTGGGCCTCCGGCTTGTGCTCCTGCGGTTCCGGCTTGGGCAGGGCCTTCACATCCACCTTCTGGTTAACGTTGAGGGGAATGGCTTCAATCTGCATAGTTACGGCCGGGACCATATACGGGGGTTTCTTGCTGGCTATGAACTCATCCAGCTCCTGGATGTTGATTTCCTTGGGGCTAACGATGTACGCGGCCAGGAACTTGCCGGCACCCACGCCGGGCTCGTCAAAAGCCTGCACCGTAACGTCTTTGATATCAGGGAATTCGCGGATGATGGCCTCCACTTCCTTGAGCTCGATGCGGAAGCCGCGGATCTTGACCTGGCCGTCTTTTCGGCCCACGAACTCTATCTTGCCGTCTTCTCTCTCACGGACAATGTCTCCAGTGCGGTAGGCGGTGGCGTATTTGGGGTCTTTGTCAAAAGGGTTTTTCACAAAGACCTCGGCGGTCTTGTCGGGCCTGTTGAGGTAACCCAGACCAACCTGCGTGCCGGTAATCCAGAGTTCTCCCTGTTCTCCCTTGGGCACCTGCTTTCCGTCCTTGACAATGTATACTTTGATATCCTTCAGAGGAAGGCCGATGGGGATGTTCTCCTCCTGCTTTTTCACCTCTTCAAAGACCACGTAGCAGATGGTTTCCGTGGGGCCGTAGCAGTTGAAAAGGCGGTAGTGCGGCAGCGGGAAGCTGGACATCTTTTCACCGCCGGTGTACATAGTTTTGAGGCCCTTGCAGTCCGGGTAGTTGATGGCAAACTGGGTGGCCACCTGGGTGGTCATAAAGCAGCACGTGATGCCGTTCTCCTCAAAATAATCGTGGAGGGCGGGCAGGTTGAGACGGATGCGCTCCGGGATGACGTAGAGGGTACCGCCGCTGATGAGGGAGCTGTACAGGTCCGACACGAAGGCGTCAAAGCCAAAACTGGCATAGGCCGAAATATGGGACGTGTAATCCAGGCCCATGAGCTCACTGTGGTGGCTGCAGTAGGCGTAAATGTTTCTGTGGCAGAGCATACAGCCCTTGGGCGTGCCCGTGGTGCCGCTGGTGTACAGCAGGATAAACAGGTCTTCCGGCGTGGGCTGCGGGGCCTTGGGCGTGCCGGGATGCAGTTTGCGGATGTCGGAGGTTTTGATGACGGGCCCCTTGTACTCCTTGAGAATGGGAATGAGTTCTTCATCGGCCACCAGCATCTTCGCTCCGGCGTCTTTCATCATGAATTCCAGGC
>CAMVJR010000053.1 GCA_947167855.1 uncultured Bacteroidales bacterium | reverse complement strand
ACCGGCATCCGGGATACCGCCTATTATTGGAACGAATTGTCCAAGTGCGTCAAGGTATACTGCGAGCTCAAGGCCATCTGCCCGGAGCTGGACAGCCTCAATATCGGCGGCGGCCTGCCCAACAAGACCTCCCTGGCACAGGATTTCGACTACGAGTATATGGTAGAGGAAATCATCAACCAGATCAAGGTCACCTGCAACGCCAACGGCGTGGAAGAACCGGACATCTTTACGGAGTTTGGCTCCTTCACCGTGGGAGAAAGCGGCGCCACCATCTTCAAGATCCTGGATATCAAGCAGCAGAACGACCGCGAGAAGTGGTACATGATTGACAACAGCTTCATGACCTGCCTGCCGGATACCTGGGGTCTGAACCAGCGCTTCATCCTGCTGCCCATCAACAAGTGGAACGACGAATACCAGCGTGTGTTCCTGGGTGGCCTCACCTGCGACAGCCAGGACTTCTACAACGCAGACTATCACGCCAACGCCATCTTCCTGCCCACCATCCGCAGCCGCCGGGAAAACCTCTACATCGGCTTTTTCCACACCGGCGCGTATCAGGAGGCCCTTTCCGGCTTTGGCGGCATCAAACATTGCCTGATGCCTTCTCCCCGTCACATCCTCATTGACCGGGACAAGGAAGGCAATCTCATCACCTCCGTCTTCTCCGAGGAGCAGACTTCAGCAAGTATGCTGAAGCTGCTCGGATATACTTTGTAAGTGGGGGCCTAATCCCCCAGACCCCCTGGGTCGCTTCGCTCCATAGCTTTAGGCAATTGAAGAAAGGATGGTTTCCGCCGCGGAAATAAAGTTTGTCAAGTCTCTGTCCCAGAAGAAATTCCGGGAGCAGGAAGGGCTGTTTGTGGTAGAGGGCGAGAAACTGGTTGCGGAAGCCCTGCACTCTTCTTTCCGCGTCAAGGAGGTCTATTACAGAGACCAGATAGGAGAAGCGGCCATGGCCCGTATGAGCGGCCTCTCCTCCCCTTCTCCGGCCCTGGCAACCGTGCATATCCCGGAAGATCTGAGTAAGGCGGAACTCCCTTCCAAAGGCCTTTTCCTGGCCTTGGACGGAATCCGGGACCCCGGTAACCTGGGCACCATCCTCCGCATCGCGGATTGGTTCGGCCTGGATGCCGTGTATGCTTCTCCGGATACCGTGGATGTTTTCAATCCCAAGGTGGTTCAGGCCACTATGGGGGCCATTTTCCGGGTTCAGTTCCATTATGCGGATATTCCGGCCCTCTGCCAGAAGGCATCGGCCCTGGGCGGCCAGGTGTACGGAACCTTCCTGGACGGAGAGAATTTCTACCAGAAAGAGCTTTCCAACGGTTCCCAGGCCCCTTCGGTGATTGTGATTGGCAACGAGGCCAACGGTATATCAAAACAGACGGCCGCCTGTGTTACGGAACGTCTGTATATCCCTCCCTATCCGGCCGATGATGCCGGTTCGGAGTCTCTGAATGCGGCTGTGGCAACGGCTATTACTGTTGCCGAATTCAGAAGACGCTTGTCTTCTGAACATAAATAGTTGACACACTGGGGGCCTAATCCCCCAGACCCCCTGGGTCGGCCTTTGGCCTCCACCCTTCTCAATTTACTTCTGTCATCTGGTAATCCCTTCCCTCCACCGTTAAAGTGTAAACGGTGCGTACGGCCTTGATGCCCAGGAAATCCAGGGCCTCCGGCGGGATGCTGACGGTGATATCGGCCTTCTCTTCCGAAAAATTGCTTATCAGGAGCCAGGTCTTGGTTCCGTCGCTGCGGAGCCAGGCAAAGTGGCGGTCCGGGTTGAAGTTGCTGTTCTGGCAATAGCCCAGGTCAAAGGTCTTGCCCGTGAGGAAAGGCCGGGTGCGGGACAGGGCCAGCAGTCCCTTGTATCGGCCCAGAATGGCCTCTTCGCGGGGATTAAGCTGGCCTTCATTGAGGCGCATAAGGCTCTGCACCGTCCACCAGTCAAAGATGGTGGTGCGTCCGTCCCTTCCGCTGAAGCCCTCCTGATCCATTCCTCTCTCCCCGATTTCCTGGCCAAAGTAGAGCATGAACGGAGCCCCGGTCAGGAGCAGGGAAACCGCCAGGGCGGCGTATCCGGACTCGGCACTTCCGCAGAAGAAATCGGAGGCTATGCGCTGCTCGTCGTGGTTCTCCAGGAAGTTGAGCATATGGGGCTGCAGGTCTCCCAGGAACTGCCAGTTATAGGTGATTTCCTTAGCGGAAGCGTTACTGCAGGTAACAGCACGTAAAGTATCATATAATCCAGACTTATCGTAGAGTAAATCAAAGCCTACTTCCTCTACGTACTGGCGGTATTTTTCCTTCTGGTAAACCTCTGCCACAAAGAGGAGATGGGGGTATTCCTTTTTAATACTCTGGATGAGCCACTGCATGAAAGTCCAGGGCACCAGCTCCACCATGTCGCAGCGGAATCCGTCCACGCCCAGGGAGGCCCAGAAACGGACAATCTGGAGCATCTTGTCCCAGGTGCCGGTGTGGAAATCGCAGTAGTTAATCTTAACGGTTTCGTACCAGTCATTCTTGTCCGGGGCCGATGTAAAGGCATTCCCGGAAGCCTTGGCCGGGTTCTCGTAGAACGGTTTTCCCTTGCAGGGAACGGGCAGCACGAGCGGTTCTCCGGGATAGTAGAAAAAGTCGTTCTCCGGGGCCCAGTGGACGGTTTTATCGTCCTCCTGGCCCAGATTCACGTTGTCCCGGGCCACGTGGTTGGGCACAAAGTCAATCAGCAGCTGGAGGCCGGCCTGGTGAACCCGCTCCACCAGCTCACGGAATTCTTCCATGCGCCGGTCGGGGTCGTCGGCCAGGTAGGGATTGACGTCGTAGTAGTCTGTGATGGCATAGGGCGATCCCGCACTCCCCTTCACAATCTGGGGATGGGACGGGATGCAGCCGTGGTCATGGCAGGCGGTGGCGTGACGGATGACGCCGGTGCACCAGAGGTAATCAACCCCCAGGGTATTCTTAAGATAGTTCAGGGTAGCCGCATCAATGCCGGAGAAGCGTCCGTTTCCCCACAGGCGCGGCAGCATTTGGTATATCAGTTTCATAGACGGTTGAGTTCCCTTTCTACATCATCGATGCGCTGGATGATAGAAGCCTTCATGCGGCTGATGGCCTGGTCAAAGGTCATGAGTTCGTCTCCGTTGACTTTGCCGTCGGCCGTTTCGGAGCGGGGGTTGGGGAAGCAGGGCCACATCTCGTGGTTGCGGGCCTCGGCTTCGCGGATCAGGTTGGCCTGCTGGTCAATGTAAGTTCCCAGCCCCTGGAAAACGGGCTTGATGATGTCCCAGCGGTGAAGCAGATGTCTTTTGAATTCCGGGTGGGTCCAGAGCTGGTAGTAATACAGGGTGCTCATGAGCGTGAGGTTGTGGCTGTCCGGCGTAAAGGTGCCGTAGTCAAAATCCCACACCGGCCCGGCGTGCAGTTTCCCGTCCTTGTAGATGTAGAAGGTGCTCTTGGGAAACTTGGGCTCGTTGTTGCAGAAGACTTCGTTGACGAGGTACCAGTCGCAGATGGAGTCCAGGTCCAGGACAGAACTGGGTTTCTCTCCGCGCATGATGGCGTCTTCTACGGCGTAGAGCTGCTTTTTGGCGCGTTCCAGCAGCCGGCTGAAATCCAGGGAGGCGTAGTTGTCGCGGTCCGGATACTTGAGCTCTACGGGAATTTCACCCACCTTGGTGGCGTTCTGCCAGTGTCCGTGCTGGGTGTTGAAGTCGTGTTCGGCTGGGTCGCTTAAGTCGTAGGAGTACAGGTAGTCACAGGTGAAGTGGGAGCCTTCTACGTGTACTTTCTCGCACAGGAAGTACAGCCCGTTGTATTCCCCGTTGAAATACAGCTCTACGTACGTGCCGGAAGGAGTCCAGATGATGCTGGTCTGGCGGGCGGCTTCAAAGGCTACGTCGTTTCGGATGCAGGTGCGGTCCATCCAGTTGGCCAGCAGCACCCAGCGTTTGGTTTTCCCCGTGCCGATGAAATTGGCCTGCTGGGGAAGCTTGAGGGTATACGGTTTTTTGGGATAGGACCCCCAGGTGGAGTTGCCGTGTCCCTTGATATTGACGTCCTGGGACGTGTAGACCACGGAGGTGACGCCGTTGACGGTGGCTTCTATGCTTACCTGGGCGTTCCGGGTCCAGTTTTCCTTGACGATATCCCCGGGTTTCAAGTCTCCGGGAAGGTCTATGTACATTTGGACAATCTTGTCCGGATGCTCAGGGATGCAGCCGGTGTATACCCTTTCACCGGGGTGCTCCTTCCCTTCCGGAATAAGGGATGCCCTCTGGCAACCTGCGAACAGGGCACAGGTTGCCAGAAGAGTCAGCCCATATTTGAGTCCTTTGTACACGGTAACGAATTACCAGTTCAGGATTTTCTTGAAGTCGTATGCCTCAGGGTTGGCCACATACTTCTTGGCAGCCTCATAGTCTGCGGGAGTGATGAAGTGGCAGATGTGGTTGAAGTAGTTCTGGGCAATACCACCCTCGATGGCCACGCGGCGCGGAGGAATCTTGCCGTCGGCTCCCTGGAGATCCTTCAGGTAGAGGGGCTTGGCATCGCCGAAAGCGTCTACATACACCATGCAGCCGGTCTCGCCCTTCTTGAAGAGCTCGTAGGCACCCATGGCCAGCTCGGAGCAATACGTGAGGTCAAAGGCGATGGGATCCTGGCAGCGGACATCGTAACCGATTTCCACGGGACGGGTCTTGACCTTGAGGCCGATCTCCTTGAACTTCTTCTCAAGGATGTCGTTGAACAGGACGGCCTTGGAGATCTTGCCCAGCTCGGGGTGACCGTGCTCGTCGTAGGTCATGGATACGCCGGCGTTCTTGATCTCCTGGGGATCCAGGTCGTGGAAGACGCCCTCGGCCACTACTACGGTGCCGTAAGGAATACCCAGGATGTTGCGCTTGAGAATGGCGGAGAGGGCCAGGTTCACAATCTTATCGAGGGTGATGGTGGTCTTGTTGAACATCTCGGGGATGATGGTCATGGGGCAGTGAGTAGCCTCGCCGATACCCAGGGCCAGGTGACCGGCGCTACGGCCCATGGCGCTGATGATGAGCCAGTTGCCGCTGGTGCGAGCGTCTTCATAGACGGTACGGGCCAGGTGGGCACCCTCGTCCTTGGCGCTGTTGAAGCCAAAGGTAGGGGTGTTGTTGGGCAGCGGAAGGTCGTTGTCGATGGTCTTGGGAACGTGGATGTTGTGGATGGGATACTGCTTGGCCTCCAGGAACTTGGCAATGCGGTTGGCCGTGGAAGCGGTATCGTCACCACCTACGGTTACCAGGAGTTTGATGTTGTTCTCCTGGAAAAGGCCCAGGTTGAAGTTTTCCTCAAAATCCTTGTCGGTGGGTTTGAAACGGCTCATCTGCAGATAGGAACCGCCCCGGTTGAAGTAAGCGTCTGCCTTGAAGAAGTCGATGTCTTCGGTGCGGGGAGTCTTGGAGAAAAGGCCGCTGTAACCGCCATGCAGGCCGATAACACGGTAACCATTGGACAGGAAGGTTTTGGCGACAGACATAACGACGGTGTTCATACCCGGAGCCGGGCCGCCACCACAGAGGATGATAATGGAATCTTTCATGGATAAATATTAAATTAAAAAAACCTTTTTCGATTGTAAGCTTTAAATCATGCAAAATTACGAAAAAAGCACGAGATTACCATGTATTTAGCTGAGTTTCTGACGACTTGTTATTACAGTACTTTTTTAGTAACTTTGTCATTTGTACACGCACTTGCGCGCATACGTGAAACGTGAAAGATGGATTTTACATCGGCTAAACATAGGATTGAGCAGTTAAAGGTTGTTCTCTGGGAGAACAGCCGGAAGTATTACGTGGAGAATGCGCCCACCATGAGCGATTACGAGTACGACCAGCTCATGCACGAGCTGGAAGACCTGGAGGCCCAGTATCCGCAGTATGCCACCGCCGACTCCCCCACCCGCCGCGTAGGATCCGACCTGGAAGAAAGGGCCGAAGGAGGCTTTGCCAAGTATCCACACAAGTACCCCATGCTTTCGCTGGCCAACACGTATTCGATTGAAGAAGTGGAAGAGTTTGCCGAAAGGGCCGCCAAGGGCCTGGACAAGCCCTTCACCTACTGCTGCGAGCTCAAATTCGACGGTACGGCCATCTGCCTCACGTACAAGAACGGCGTGCTGTTCCGGGCCCTTACCCGTGGAGACGGTGTCCAGGGAGACGACGTCACCCGCAACGCCCTTCAGATAGCCAGCATACCCCACAAGCTCAAGGGCAGCGGCTGGCCCCAGGAGTTCGAAATCCGGGGAGAGGTGCTCATGCCCTACGAGTCTTTCGACCGCCTCAATGAGGAGCGGGAAGCCCTGGAAGAACCCCTCTTTGCCAATCCCCGCAATGCCGCCAGCGGTTCGCTCAAGCTGCAGGACCCGGAAGAAGTGGGCAAGCGAGGCCTCTTCTGCACCCTCTATCACATCCCCACCGGCCAGGTGGACTACCCTACCCACGACGAAGCCCTCCGGGCGGCCGAGAGCTGGGGACTCCCCGTATCGGCCCATAGACGCATCTGTGCCAACATTGGGGAAATTGAAGCCTTCATTGAGCACTGGGATACCGCCCGCAAGGAGCTTCCCTATGCCACGGATGGCATCGTCATCAAGATCAACCAGATGGACTGCCAGCAGGACCTGGGCTACACCGCCAAAAGTCCCCGCTGGGCCGTTGCCTATAAATTCAAGGCCGAACAGGCCTGTACGCCCATCCTGAGTATAGACTACCAGGTGGGCCGAACCGGCGCCGTTACCCCGGTGGCCAACCTGGAGCCCGTGCTCCTGAGCGGCACCATGGTCAAGCGCGCCACGCTGGTAAACGAAGACCAAATCCGCTCCCTGGATATCCACGAAGGAGACTGGGTCTATGTGGAGAAAGGCGGGGAAATCATCCCCAAGATTACCGGCGTGGAGGAATCCAAGCGCCAGCCCGGAGCCCGCATCCCGTCTTTCCCTACCGTTTGTCCGGACTGCGGCACCCCCCTGGTGCGGGAAGAGGGAGAAGCCAAATGGTTCTGTCCCAACCGGCAGGGCTGTCCCACCCAGATCAAGGGCCGACTGGAGCATTTCGTGAGCCGCAAGGCCATGAACATCCTCTGCGGAGAAGCCACCATCGAGCAGCTGTATAACCTGAATCTGGTAACCCTCCCCTCCCATCTGTATTCCCTCAAGGCAGACCAGCTGGTCATGCTGGAAGGCTGGAAAGAGCGCGCGGCGGCCCGCTTCCTGGATTCCGTAAAGGCATCCCTGAAGGTTCCGTTTGAGCGCGTTCTTTTTGCTATAGGTATCCGTTTCGTGGGAGAGACCACGGCCAGGGACGTAGCCCGTCACTTCGGTTCCATCGATGCCATCGCATCGGCCACCAAGGAAGAGCTGCTGGAAGTGCCGGAGGTGGGAGAAGTCATTGCCGACAGCATCTTCCACTATTTCCTGGACCTCAAGAACTGCCAGGAGGTGGAAGCCTTAAGGGCCGCCGGGCTTCAGATGAGCGTGGAAGCATCGGCCCAGAAGCTCTCTGCCGCCCTGGAAGGCAAGAGCATTGTAATCAGCGGCAATTTCAGCATCTCCCGGGAGGAGATGAAAGCCCTCATAGAGGCCCACGGAGGCAAGAACAGCTCTTCCGTGAGCGGAAAGACAGACTACCTGCTGGCTGGCACTAAACCCGGTCCGGAGAAGCTCAAGAAAGCGGCCGATCTGGGTGTGGAAGTCATAGATGAAGAGAAGTTCAGAAGCCTGATAGGAGAGATTCCCGTTCAAGCCGGGAATGACCAAGAATTAACCTTGTTCTGATGTTCAAGAAGTTGGGTCATAAGATAGCAGTGTACATCCGGTTGATTTCCATCTGGATTACCCGCCTGTGGAAATTCCTGTCCCATGACATCTGGCTGCTCAACGAGGAAGACTTCTCCCGCGCCAAGGCCCGTCTGGTCAAGGATGCCAAGACGGTGCTGCTGATGCTCAATACTTTTTCGACCCAGAAAATCAGCTATCAGGTGACGGCCCTGGCATACCGCAGCATGATGTCGGTGGTGCCGGCCATAGCCATTGGCTTCTACCTCACGGACGGCCTGGGCCTGCGGGAAAAGTTCCAGGAGATCCTGGTGAACAACCTGCGGGACACGGATATCGTGGACAAACTGCTGGTGGCGGCCGATAACATTGTAACCACTGCGCAGAGCGGCCTCTTCGGCTTTATCTCCATGGCCTCCTTCGTGTGGATTGTCCTGTCCCTGATGATTACGGTGCGGCAGGTGTTCAACAACGTGTGGAAGGTGGAGCGGGAGCCCAGTTTCTTCAAGATGATGGGCATTGTGGTGGGCATCACCATCCTGGCGCCGTTTGTGGTGATCATCTTCTTCTCGGGATCGGTGGTGTACTCCCACGTGCTGGACCTGATGTTCCCCAGCAAGCTCTTTTTCTCGGACCACCTGAAGAATTTCTTCTCCTGGGTCCTGTTTGCGGGCATGGTTATCCTGATCATCTACGTCATGTACAAGTATATCCCGGGTACGCATGTGCGCAGCCGGCATGCCATCAAAGGGGCCATCCTGGCGGGCCTGCTGTTTGTGGCGGTGCAGTACCTTTACTTGGAAACCCAGGTGATGGTGGCCAAGACGGACGCCGTGTACGGCGCCCTGGCAGCCATTCCCCTGTTTATGATCTGGCTTAACATGGGATGGGCCATCATCCTTTACGGAGCAGAACTTACCTATGCGTTCCAGAATGTGGACCAGCATAGTATTACCATAGCCAAATTGGACGAAATGAATCAACAGGCCGTTCGCGAACGCCGGGAGCGGCATCACCAAAATACGATGAGTTTATGAGCTTTTCCGAATTTGGAGAAAAAGATTATGAGGTAATTGCCCGCGATTGGGAGGTGCTCAAGGCATCGGCCCAGAAGCGCTGTGCCAACCCGGAAGAAATGGAGGTTGTCCGTAAGGCCTTCGAATTTGCCAACGATGCCCACCGCAATGTGCGGCGCCGCAGCGGTGAACCGTACATGCTGCACCCCATTGCCGTGGCCCAGATTGTGGTAGACGACATTGGCCTGGGCTACAAGTCCATATCGGCCGCCCTTCTGCATGATGTGGTGGAAGACACGGACTACACCGTAGAGGACATCCGGGAGGAGTTTGGGGACAAGATTGCCTCCCTGGTGGACGGACTGACCAAGATCAAGAACGTGCTGGATACGGAGCAGAAGACCCACGGGACCGACATCACCCAGCAGAGTCTGCAGGCCGAGAATTTCAAGCGCATTCTCCTCACCCTCAATGACGACGTGCGCGTGGTGCTCATCAAGCTGGCCGACCGCCTGCACAACTGCCGCACCATCGAGCACATGCCGGAGCACAAGCGGGACAAGATCCTGAGCGAGACCATGTTCATCTTTATTCCGCTGGCTCACCGCCTGGGTCTTTACAGCATCAAGACGGAGCTGGAGAACATCTGGCTGCGCTACAAGGAACCCGAAGCCTATCTGGACATCAAGGCCCGCATTGACCGCGGCATAGCGGAAAAGGGCAACGAGATGAACGAATTCGTGGTGCCCATCGAATCGGCCCTGGAGAAAGCCGGCTTCCATTTTGAGATCAAGAGGCGCGTCAAGACCCCTTATTCGGCCTGGCAGAAGATGCAGACCAAGGGCGTACGCTTTGAAGAAGTCTACGATCTCTACGCCATCCGCATCATCTTTGACCCCCAGCTCAATTCTGGAGAAAGCGAGCGTGACCAGTGCTACCGCATCTTCTCCATCATCACCGGCATCTACCGCTATATGCCCGAGCGCCTGCGGGACTGGGTCAAGCACCCCAAGTCCAACGGCTATGAAGCCCTGCACTGCACCCTGCTGAGCAATTCCGGCACTTGGGTAGAGGTTCAGATCCGCACCCGCCGTATGGATGACATTGCCGAAAAAGGTATCGCCGCCCACTGGATCTACAAGCAGCACGGCATCATGGGTGAAGGCGACTACGAGATGGACGCCTGGCTGGACCGCATCAAGGGCATTCTGGTGAATCCGGACGTGAACGCCATGGAGCTGCTGGACATCGTTCACAACGACCTTATCACCACCGACATCTACGTTTTCACGCCCCGCGGAGAGCAGCGCAGCCTGCCCAAGGGCTCCACGGCCCTGGACCTGGCCTACGCCATTCACACGGAAGTGGGCAACAAGGCCATTGCCGCCAAGGTCAACCAGAAACTGGTAACCCTGAGCCAGGAACTGGCCACCGGAGACAAGGTAGAGATCATTACGGCCGAAGACGGAAAGCCGCAGCCCGAATGGCTCAAGTTCCTCCAGACCCACCGCGCCCGCACCGTGGTCACGGACTATTTCAAGACCCAGCGCAAGCAGACGGTGGATTATGGCCGCTCCACCCTGGAGGCGGCTTTGAAGGATCTGAGCTACGAGTGCGACGAGGCCATCCTCCAGCGCCTGGAAGTGGCCTATAACGTGGAAGCCCGCGAAGAGCTTTACTATGGCATCGGCATTGGCCAGATCAAGCTGGATAACCTGGCCGATGTCATCAAGCGTTCCTCTTCCGGCAAGATTTCCTGGATCCGGAAGATGTTCAGCTCCGGATCGGCCCGCGAAGACCAGAAGCAGGCTCCTTCCGAGACCTATATCATCGGCTCCACGGACCCCGATGCCCCGCACTTTGCCATTGCCACCTGCTGCAACCCCATCCCCGGAGACCCTGTGGTGGGTATCAAGGCCCCGGACGGCACCATTACCGTGCACAAGAAGACCTGCCCGGTGGCCGACCGCATAGCCGCCCGTCACGGAGACTGGGTGGTGGTGCCCAAGTGGCTGGAACAGGCCGAAGATACCTCCTTCCTGGTGCGCATCTCCCTCCGCGGCCTGGACCGCGTGGGCATGCTCAACGAGATTACCCGCCGCGTGTCGCTGGTGATGGGCGTGAACATGCGCCGGCTCAACCTGACGGCCGAAGGAGGCCTCTTTGAAGGCTATATAGACCTCTACGTGAACTCCAAGGAAATCCTGGACAAGATGATCAAGAAGCTTTCCTCCATCGAAGGAATCGAAAACGTAAGCCGCACCGCCCTATGAGCCACCCGCTGAAAAAGTTTCTGCCGCTCATTCCGGCTGCGCTGATCCTGGGCGTCCTGATGTTCCCGTCGGGTTGCGCCAATACCACCACGCCACCTTCCGGCGGTCCCAAGGACACCATTCCCCCGGTGCTCAAAAAGGTGGATCCGTTCCCGGCTACGGTCAACGTGTCCACGGCCAAGAGCAAGACCAAGCTGCGTTTCACCTTCAACGAGTACGTGAAGATCAAGGATGCCAACAGTATCTTCCTCTCCCCTCCGCTGGAGAAGAAACCCAAATCGGCCATCCATGGAAAATCCCTGGAAGTAAGCTTTGAAAGCGACCTGGACAGCAATACCACCTATACCCTGGACCTTACCGGCGCTATTGCCGATAACAACGAGGGCAACCTCTACCCCGGCTATACCCTGGTGTTCTCTACCGGCCCCCGCATCGATTCCATGTGCGTGACCGGCCTGGTGCAGGACTGCAACACCCTGATGCCCGTCAAGGGCGCCACCGTGCTCCTGTACAAGGACCATTCCGATTCGGCCGTATTCCTGAAACGCCCGGTAGCGGCCGCCAAGACGGACGACTGGGGCTTCTTTGCCATCCGCAACATCCAGGACACCCTGTACCGGGTATATGCCATCCAGGACGGCAACAATAACAACAAGTACGACCCCGACAACAACGAGCGGATCGCCTTCCTGGACAGCCTGCTCAGGCCCACCATCGTGTACAACGACAGTCTGTACGAGTTCATGAAGTTTGACATGAAGGACACGGCCCTGTGCCTGGCCCGCCATGCCCAGGTAGAACTGAACCTCTTCCGCGAGCATCCTACCAAGCAGATGATCGTGAAAAAGGAAAGGGTGGGGCCGCGTACCGCTTACCTCACGTTCATGGCTCCGGAGACCAAGATCCACGACATGCGCATCCGCGGTCTGGCCCGCGAGAAACTCATCTCGCAGTTCAACCTTCAGAAGGACTCCCTGGAGCTCTGGGTGAACGACCAGCGCAAGATGCCCGACACCCTCCAGCTGGTGCTCAAATACG
>CAMVJR010000052.1 GCA_947167855.1 uncultured Bacteroidales bacterium | reverse complement strand
TTGTTGATCATGAACAGCATGCTCATGGTGGGCTCGTCCACGGCGATGGGCGGCAGGGCCTCGGGGTTCTCGAAATCGGCAATGGTGTCGCCGATCTCGAAGCCTTCGATACCCACCACGGCGCAGATGTCACCGCACTGGACCTCGTCCACATTGGCCTTGCCCAGGCCTTCGAACACCATCAACTGCTTGATCTTGCTCTTCTCAACGATATCGTAGCGCTTGCACAGCGAAACGGGCATGCCGGTCTTGAGGGTACCGCGGGTGATGCGGCCCACGGCGATACGGCCCACATAAGGACTGTACTCCAGGGAAGACACCAGCATCTGGGGCGTACCCTCCTTTACCTCGGGGGCGGGAATCTCTTCCAGGATGGTATCCAGAAGGGCGGTGATGTCATTGGTAGGATTCTTCCAGTCATAGGACATCCAGCCCTGCTTGGCGCTGCCGTAGATGGTCTTGAACTCCAGCTGGTCCTCGTTGGCGCCCAGGTTGAACATGAGTTCAAACACTTCTTCCTGGACCTCGTCGGGGCGGCAGTTGGGCTTGTCCACCTTGTTGATGACCACGATGGGTTTCTTACCCATGTCGATGGCCTTGTTGAGCACAAAGCGGGTCTGGGGCATGCAGCCTTCAAAGGCGTCTACCAGCAGGAGCACGCCATCGGCCATATTGAGCACTCGCTCTACCTCTCCACCAAAGTCCGAGTGGCCGGGAGTATCGATGATATTGATCTTTACGCCTTTATACGTTACCGAAACGTTCTTGGCGAGAATGGTGATGCCACGCTCCCTCTCCAGGTCGTTATTGTCCAGGATGAGGTTGCCCAGGTCTTCGGGCTTGCGCACCAGATTGGCCTGGTAAATCATACGGTCCACCAGGGTGGTTTTACCGTGGTCTACGTGGGCAATGATGGCGATGTTTCTGATGTCCTGCATATTGCGTCTTTTCTATTGCTTCAAAAAATCCCGCAAAGATACGTTTTTTCCGCGAAAAAGGCAACTTGTGCACGGAGCCGTGAAACGGATAATTTTTTTCATTTTGGCCTTCCAGAGGCCTGCAGGGCCGATTTTCTCCCGCGCCAGCCGCCCCATTTTGCAAAAAAGCTGCAATTATCCGTTTGGAGGCCTCCAAAAATCGGCCTTCCAAGGGCCTGTAGGGCCGAAAATGCAATTAAACGTTTCATTTTTCGTTACACCGATAACTTTTTTGAGCTTTGCAAAAAAATGAAGCGTTATGAAAAGACTGTTTCTCTGCCTTCTCCCGATTTGCGCGCTGGTAGCGTGCAACCATTCGGACCTGCCGGAGATCAACTCCGGGAACTACCCTGATCCAACGCTCCAGCACGGCATGATCCAGCTGGGAAAGAAGTTGGACGACCCTTACACCGTGGCCAACATGCAGCAGGCCCTGACCAACGTGTACGGCTCCAAGGCCGACCGCGTGGACATCACGGCCACCGACCTCTATGTAAGATTCCTGCCCAAGGACAACGACGAGTTCATGGCCCTGCAGGAGAGCGGACTGTACCTGCTGGACCATCCCATGGACTACGAGATTTTGCGGGAAGGAGACTACTACCAGGACCCTGAAGTGGGAGAAAACGCCATCACCTGGCAGTACGCCGTGGTGCCCCGGGGACAGCAGATTCCGGAGGGCATCCGCTACGAACTGCTGGACGAGGTGTACATCTCCGAGCACGCCCCCGCCACGCGCGCAACCTCCGACATTGACTGGGCCGAAGTAGAGAGGGAAGCCTTCCGCATCACCGGCAACGAGCGCCTGCTGGACCAGAATCCCCTGACCAAGGCCGAAGCCCAGATGCCCGCCGGACGCATCACCATCGAAGACCCGCTGTTCTGCGGAGGCAAACCTTTCGGCGTGGCCGGCGTCCAGGTGGCGGCCAACATCTTTGTCAAGATTGCCACCTGCTTCACCGACCGCGACGGCTACTACAAGATGACCAAGAAGTTCTCCGGAACACCCCGTTATCGCCTGGTCTTCAAGAACGAGATGGGCTTCAACATTGGCTTCAACTTCCTGCTGGTCCCGGCCTCGGTGAGCACGCTGGGCAAAGGCGAGTCCTGCGGCATTGACCTCCACGTGACCCAGAACAGCGAGGGTGCTCTGTTCCGCCGCTGCGCCACCAACAACGCCGCCTACGACTACTACTCCCGCTGCACGGAGGACGACCTGGACATTGCCCCGCCGCCCGGAGACCTCCGCATCTGGATCTTCCCGGACCTCAAGGACTCCAGCGCCAGCATGCTGCACCACGGGGCCTTCCTCAACCATACGCTCATCCAGACATACATTGGCGTATACCTTCCGCTAGTGAAGATCTTCCTGCCGGACATCACGGTGGGCACCAAGGAAAGGACCTACAAGGAAATCTATGAGATCACCGTGCACGAGCTGGCCCATGCCAGCCACTTTGCCCAGGTGGGCGTGGACTTCTGGACCCCTTATGTGGACTATGTCATCCAGTCGTTCGTGACAGAAGGCGGCAAGGCCTACGGAAGCGGGAACGACGACAAGGCCGGCTACTGCGAGATTGGGGAGATGTGGGGCTACTTTATGCAGGAAACCCTCAAGAAAGAGCGCTACGGCGGCACCGTGAAGCAGTTTGGCAACACCTACTGGTTCAAGCCGGACATCTTTACCTATCTGTATGAACGCGGCATCAGCCGTGGTGAACTGTTTAGGGCCCTTACTCCTGAAGTAGCCTCTACCGACGACCTCAAGGAGCAGCTCATCGCCCTGCTTCCGGACCGCGAAACCGTTATCAAACAAACCTTCCAGCACTATGGCAAGTAAACGAATCCTTCTGGCACTGGGCCTGCTGGCCCTCTGCCTGAGCGCCCGGGCCCAGCAATGGGCCGTCCAGACCAATCTGGTGGACTACGCCAACTTTGGAACCCTCAACGTTGAGGGGGCCGTGGCCCTGAGCCAGCACTGGTCGGCCACGGCAGTGGCCAAACTCAATCCCTTCCGCTTCCAGAAAAACGGAGAGCCCGTGAGCGCCCGCCAGCAGGTGCTGGGGGCCGGGGTCCGCTGGTGGCCCTGGCACGTGTACTCCGGCTGGTGGGCCGGTACGCGCCTTCAGTTCCAGGAATACAACCGCGGCGGCATCAAGAGCCCGCTCACAGACGAGGGAAACCGCTTTGGCATTGGCCTTTCCGGAGGCTACTCCTACATGATCAATCCCCACCTCAACGTGGACGTGGGGGTAGGCGTCTGGGGCGGCTGGGACCGCTATACCACGTATTCCTGCCCCGTGTGCGGACTGGTCAAGGGAAAGGGAGACCGCGGCTTCATCCTTCCCAACGATCTCTTACTGGCCCTGGTCTATGTCTTCTAGAATGCTACTGGCCGGCTTGCTGCTTCTGCTGCTCTCCTGCTCGGTCAAGGAAAACCGGGAACTCTGCCCCTGCGCCCTGAGCATCGAGCTCACCCACCTGCCCGGTCCCGTGACCGTGCAGGTGGTGGCCGGGGAGCACAGAGCCTCCTACACCGCCCGGAACGACACCGTTATGCTGGTCCAGGCTCCCAAGGGAAAGATCCGCCTGATGGCCGTATCGGGAGTCAAACTGGATCCGGAGGAGAACCTGGAAATCCCCTACGGCTACGAGTGCCCGCCCGTATACCTGTACTCAGACCTGGTCAATACCCTCTGCGACTCTACCCGCGTAGCCGTGCAGCTGAACAAGCATTTCTGCACGATCTCGCTCCTGTTTGACGGGCCTTCCGGCTGGGGAGAACCCTACTGGGCCCAGATCCGGGGCGGGATAGACGGCCTGGACCGGGACGGACAGCCGGTAGAAGGAGAGTTCTCCTGCCGGCTGGACGCCGGTTTCACCGCCCGCCTCCCCCGCCAGGAACCCGACCGCGAGCTCTGGTTGGATATTACGCTCCCTGACCAGGTGGTCCGTTCCTTCCCGCTGGGCACGTACATGCTGGAATCGGGCTACGACTGGACCGCCCCGGACCTGGAAGACCTGCCCCTGGAAATCCGCCTTTCGGTGACCGAACTCCTGGTCCGGACCAACCTTTGGGAAAAAGTGATTCCGGTGGAAATGGATATCTGATAAATTTATTTGGAGTTTCAAAAAAAGTGCGTATATTTGCAGTCCCAAATTGATGCGCGGATGGCGGAATTGGTAGACGCGCTACTCTCAGGAGGTAGTGTCCGAAAGGACGTGTCAGTTCGACTCTGATTTCGCGCACGAAAAAACCCAAGGCAAAAGCCTTGGGTTTTTTCATTAAAAATACGTTACTGTCTTCTGCTCCACGGCGCTTAACAGCTTGTTGGCCAGGGAGGAAACGCCAAAGCGGAAGAGGCTCTTGTTGAGCCATTCCTCTCCCAGGATGCTCTTCACAATGGTCCAGTAGCACACGGCGTCCAGGGCCGATGCAATGCCGCCGGCAGCCTTGAAGCCCACCTTCTTGCCGGTTCTCTCGTAGTACTTCTTGATGCACTCGCACATCACATAGGCAGCCAGCGGAGTGGCGTTCACCTTTACCTTACCGGTAGAAGTCTTGATGAAATCGGCCCCATTTTCCATGGCCAGGAAGGAAGCGTCGGCAATATTTTCAGGAGTGACCAGCAGGCCCGTCTCCAGGATAACCTTGAGCACCACGGGACGGCCCAGTTCCTTGGCCACGCGGTCAATGCACTCGCGGGAAGCGCGGATCTCCTCTCCGGCTTTCAGGTAGTCTCCGGCCAGGAAGCTGTTGAGGGCCAGCACAATGTCAATTTCATCGGCCCCTCCGCGAACGGCCAGCTCAATCTCGTGGAGTTTTACCTCCAGGAAGCTCTGGGACGTGGGGAAGCAGCCGGCTACGGTGGTCACGTGCACCGGAACCTTGCGGGTAGAGGCCACCACCGAAGCAAAGTTGGGATACACACAGATGGAGGCGGGCAGCGGCCAGCCGGGATAGTCTCGGGCAAAGGCGTTCACCTTCTCCACCAGGTTCTTTACCCGCTCGGGCGTGTCTTCATTGGCCAGGGTGGTCTGATCCATAATTCCAAAGCAAGCCTTGTACAGGCTCTCGGAAGCCACCTCTTCCAGACCGGAGGCAATCACTTCCAGGCTGCGGGCAATGGCGTCCTGGTTGGGCGTATAGCCGTATTTAGCGGAAATAGACATAATTTATCCTTTGATTTGAATTTGAAATCCTTCTTCAAGGAGCGGCTGCACCAGGGTGCGCATCTCCTCTACGGTATATTTTCCCAGCCCCTTCATAGGGGTTTCGCGGTCTATGGTGTACACCATGATCCCACGGGGTTTCAGTTCTCTGACAATCTCCATCCATCCTTCTACCCACTGGGCCGTTTCCCAGCCCGGGCCGCGCAGAAACATGGTCTGGAGCACAAAATCCCCCTCAAAACGGGCCAGCTGCTTTACTACGTCGGCCACGTGGTACTTCCCTTCCGGATGGTTGATCAGAGCCACTTGCTCATCCGTGGGTGCATCCAGCTTGAGGATGGGGTTGTCCACCTTCCGGAGAGCCTCAAACACGCCGGGGCGGTCTATGCGGGTGGCATTGGACAACACCGACACCTTGGCCGCCGGATAGTAGCGGTCCCGCAGTTCCAGCGTCAGGTCAATGATGGCCGGGAACTCGGGGTTGAGCGTGGGCTCCCCGTCTCCGGAAAACGTAATGGAATCAATGGGCGTACCGTCTGCGGAGCACTCTACCAGCTTGGCTTCCAGGGCTTTCCGTACATCCTGGGCCGTAGGAAGAACGCGGTCTTGCAGTCCGTCCCGGTTCCAGCCGCACTCGCAGTAGATGCAGTCAAAGTTGCAGACCTTTCCCTCCTGCGGCAACAGGTTGATGCCCAGGGAGCTCCCCAGCCGCCGGCTGAAAATGGGGCCGAAAACCGTAGCTTCCCTCATCATAGCAGACGGGAGGTTGAGGCCTTGGTAAGCTTACCCTGGGCCAGGTTGTCAATGAATACGATTCCGGGCTTCTTGCCAGGTTCGATGGTGCCCAGCTCCTCCTTTCCCAGGAAACGGGCGCCGTTACGGCAGGCCCAGGTTAGGAGTTCTCCCAGCGGCACGTCAAAGGCCTCCTGGAGGCAGAAAAGCTCGGCCAGCAGGCAGAGGTCGTCGTTGGACGAGAGGGAATCCGTTCCCACGCAGATGGGAATGCCGGACTCCTTCATCAGGCCGATGGGCGGCAGGGTGTTGTGGATAAACTGGTTGGAAAGGGGGCACACGGCCAGGAAAGGCTCGCGGAGGGCGGCGCGGGCCGCCTTGGCACCTTCGGCCGTGAGGGAGCACTCGTGCACCAGCAGCACATGACCGGAAACCGGCATGGGCACCCCGGCCGCCAGGCGGTCCAGGAAATACTGCAGGGACGAGGTTCCCGTTACGGGAGGAGTGGGGATGCCATTGGCGATGCGGTTGTCCCACATGGGGCCGCGGCCGTACATCATCATCTCCTCTTCTTCGTCGGATTCTTCGCTGTGGAAGCTCAGGAATCCGCTCTTGAGACCTTCCACGGAAGAGGCCGTGACCAGCGCCGGGCTCATGGTGTAGCAGGAGTGCGGCGTGGGAGCGGCATCCAGGCCCATGGACCGGGCCTTGGCTTCCAGGGCCTTGACATCCTTGATAACGGCTTCCCAGCCGTTGGGATCGGCCCCGAAGACCTCCAGGAAGGTGCGGGTATACATGGGATGCTTTGCCTTGACGGCAAAGGAATCGTCGCAGTTGGAGATATCGGCCATGGCCACCACGCCTTCCTTGTACATCTTGTCCATGGCTTCCTGAAGAGCCTGGATCTTGTCTTCCAGGGAGGACGTGTCGCGGAGGGCATTGATCTGGTCAATGAAACCGGCCATGCCCGTCCCTTTGCGGAACATGCCCTTCATGTAGGACAGTTCCACGTGGCAGTGGGCGTTGACCATGCCCGGGCAGAGGGCTCCGTCCAGGACGGTTTCTCCTTCTTCGCACAGGCCGGTTCCCAGCACTACCCCGTTATCGTCCACTTCCACATAGGCGTTTTCCAGGGGAAGGGGCGAGGTAAGCGTATACAGGTATCGGGCGGCGTATCGGGTCATCTCTAACGGTTCTTTTTATGGGGGCTGTAAGACAGCGAATCTTTGTTAAACTGCACGTACAGGGTGTCTGCCACGCCGGGTTTGGGAGGCTGCGGCTGGTGGAATGTATCGGGCCGAAGGTTGTAGATACGCAGGAAACCGCCTCTCCAGTTTTCGGCCTTGACTTCCTCTGCCACCACCTTGCCTTCTTCCTTCAGGCGCTCCTCCACCTTCTCCATCAGCTTCTCCATGCGGGCGGGATCTTCCAGGTAGTAGTCCAGGCTGAAGAGGAAGTCGTCGGTGTTGTAGCCGTACCGCTCAAAAATGCCTTCGTACACCAGGGTGGTATCCATTTCCCGCTTGGAAACGGAGTTTACCTTGAGGTATTGGTCCTGCAGCAGGACCTCGTGCATGATCTCTTCCATCTTCCCGCGCGAAATGACCTCCGGCCCCCTGTGACAGGAGACCGCCAGCAAAAACGGCACAACGAGAAGAAGGAACTTTTTCATTAGCGAAGGGTGGCTCCCAGTTCGTTCTGCAGGGCGGTGAGCACGCGGGTCATGGTGCTTTCCACCTCGGTATCGGTGAGGGTGCGTTCCGGATCCTGAAGCACAAAGTTGAGGGCGTACTGTTTCTTGCCTTCGGGGATCTTCTCTCCGCGGTACACGTCAAAGAGGCTCACGCTCTTGATGAGCTTCTTGCCGGCGCGGAGGGCGCACTGGCGGACGTCGGCATAGGCGACGCCTTCGTTGAGCAGCAGGGCCAGGTCTCTGCGTACCTCCGGGAAGCGGGGCAGCTCCTTGAAGGAGAACTTGTCACGCTTGATGAGGGTAAACAGGACTTCCCAGTTGATCTCAGCGGCAAACACGGGCTGCTTAATGCCGAAGCGCTTGCACAGGGCGGGATTCAGGGTGCCCAGGGTGGCCAGGAGCTTGGGTTCCTTGCCGGGCAGGCTGTAGGTGATACCCTCGGAGAAGAGGTCTGCGGGAGCGGCGCCCATGGCCAGGCTGTTCACGTCAATGCGGTAGCGGGCCATCAGGGCCTCCACATAACCCTTGAGGAGGAAGAAGTTGGACTTCTGGGCGGGGTTGCGCCAGGCCTTGTCCGGCGTTCCGCTGATGAACATGGAGAAGCAGCGGTGCTCCTCGTAACCGGCCAGGGTGGTACCGTCCGTCTCCGGCCGGCGCTGGTACACAGAACCGTACTCGAAGAACTTGAGGGAAACCGCCTGACGGTTGAGGTTGTAGGCCACCACTTCCAGACCGCTCAGCAGCAGGGTCTGCCGCATCACGTTGAGGTCAGAGCTCAGGGGGTTCACAATGTGAACGCACTTCTCGGCCGGGTAAGTCTCAAGTTTGCTATAGTAATCCTCCTTGGTGAGGGAGTTGTTCATGGTTTCCACAAAGCCGTTGGCGGCCAGCCAGTTGGAGATGGCGTTGCGCGTGGCCTCGGGATCCGGCTGCTGGGAAGGGTTCACGCTCATGCGGAGGTTGGCGGGCAGCTCGATATTGTTGTAGCCGTAGATGCGGAGGATTTCCTCCACCACGTCGCACTCACGGGTTACGTCTACCATGTAGGTAGGGGCGGCCACCAGGGCGCCGCCGTCCCATTCCTTCACAAACTGGTAGTTGAGGCCTTCCAGGATCTTCTCGATGGTCTTGCGGCCGATCTCCTTACCAATGAAGTGCTGGATGCGGTCGTAGTCCAGTTCAATCTGGGCCCGGCCGATGGGCTGAGGATACACCTCGCGAACCTTGCCCACTACCTTGCCGCCGGCGCACTCCAGGATGAGGAGGGCGGCGCGCTTGGCAGCATACATAGCAGCCTCGGGGTCTGCTCCACGCTCGAAGCGGAAGCTGGCATCGGTGCTGAGCTGCTGGCTCTTGGCGGTCTTGCGGATGCTCACGGGGTCAAAGTAAGCGCCCTCGATGAACACGTCCACGGTGGATTCGGTTACGCCGGAATCTTCTCCGCCAAACACACCGGCAATGCACATGGGACCGTCCTGGTTGGCAATGACCATATCATAGGCGTGGAGCTTGCGCTCGATGCCGTCCAGGGTGCGGATGGGTTCTCCTTCCGCGGCGCGGCGCACGATGACCTTGCCCCCAGTCTTGGCAGCGTCAAAGGTGTGCAGGGGCTGGCCCGTCTCAAAGAGCACAAAGTTGGAGATATCCACCACGTTGTTGATGGGTTTCAGGCCGATGGAAAGCAGCTTCTCCTGCAGCCACTCGGGGCTGGGGGCCACCTTTACGCCCTTGACGGTAATGCCCACGTAACGGGGGGCGCCGGCATTGTCCAGCACCTCCACGGGGATGGACTCTCCCTCGCCTTCCTGGAAAGCGTCTACGGAAGGGAGGCAGAGCTGGGCGGGGATGTCCTTGCTCTTCAGGTAGCCGTAGAGGTCACGGGCTACGCCGATATGGGAAGCCGCATCAATGCGGTTGGCGGTAATTTCGTATTCAATGACAGCTTCGTCCTTGAGCTGGAGATACTCCTTGGCGGGAGTGCCCACCACGGCATCTTCCGGCAGTACCATAATGCCGGCGTGGCTGGCGCCAATGCCCAGTTCATCCTCGGCGCAGATCATGCCGAAGCTTTCCACACCGCGGATCTTGGACTTCTTGATCTTGAAGTCTCCGGGGAGCACGGTTCCCAGCTGGGCGAAGAGCACCTTCTGGCCGGCGGCCACGTTGGGAGCGCCGCACACAACCTGCACGGGCTCGGGGGTGCCGTCGTTCACGGTGGTCACGTGAAGGTGGTCGCTGTCCGGATGGGGCTCGCAGGTAAGCACCTGGGCCACTACCACACCCTTGAGACCGCCGGGAATCACTTCCTGCATTTCCACGCTGTCCACTTCAATACCGATGGAAGTCATGGCCTCGGCCACCTGCTCGGGGGTGAGGTCACACTTCAGATACTCCTTAAGCCAATTGTAAGATAATTTCATTGTATATCTTCAAGTTTAAATAAATCTTCTACAAACTCTTTCTTGTCAAAGACCTTGAGGTCTTCTACGCCTTCTCCAATTCCCAGGAACTTGATGGGGAACTTGAACTGGTCCACGATGCCCACCACCACGCCGCCTTTGGCACTGCCGTCCAGCTTGGTTACGGCCAGGGCCGTCACATCCGTGGCCTTGGAGAACTCCTTGGCCTGGACGAAGGCATTCTGCCCGGTGGAGGCGTCCAGCACCAGCAGCACCTCGTGAGGGGCGTCGGGGACTACCCTCCGGATGACGTTGCGGATTTTGGTGAGCTCGTTCATGAGATCCACGCGGTTGTGGAGACGTCCGGCGGTGTCTATGAGCACCACGTCGGCCTCTTTGGCTACGGCGCTCTTGACGGTATCAAAGGCCACGGAGGCAGGGTCTGCGCCCATGGGCTGCTTGACGATATCGGCCCCGGCCCTATCGGCCCAGACAACCAGCTGGTCCACGGCGGCGGCGCGGAACGTATCGGCCGCTCCTATCACCACTTTCTTACCCTGGGCCTTGAGCATGGCGGCCAGTTTGCCAATGGTGGTAGTCTTCCCTACTCCGTTCACACCCACCACGAGGATCACGTATGGTTTCTTGGAAAAATCAAAAGGCTGCACGGGGTCGTCGTCTCCCATGAGGTTGGCTATCTCATCGCGGATGAGGGCGGTGAGTTCCTCCATATCCACGTACTTGTCCTTCTCCACGCGGTCCTGGATGTTGTCCAGGAGCTTGAGCGTGGTATCCACACCCATATCACTGCCCAGAAGGGCCTCCTCCAATGCGTCCAGGATATCCTCGTCCACCTGGGACTTGCCTGAAATGGCCCTTCCCAGCTTCTGGAAGAAGTTCAAGTTGGTTTTCTTAACGCCGTTTGCAAAAATTCCCATAGTCTGCAAATATACACAAAAAACCGCCCTTTAGCAAGGCGGTAACCAACTTTATGCGAGTTCTATGCCGGCGGCGTGGCAGGCTTTGCGCATATCGGCCGGCCAGATGGAAGACTGGATCTCCCCGATATGGGCCTTCCGCAGGAGGAACATGCAAAGGCGGGACTGGCCGATACCGCCGCCGATGGTCTGCGGCAGCTTTCCTTCCAGAAGAAGCTTGTGGAAATACAACTCCTCCTTCCAGAGCTGGCTTCTTTCGGCGAGCTGCCGATGAAGGGCTTCGGCATCCACGCGGATGCCCATACTGGAAATCTCAAAGGCGCTGTCCAGCACCGGATTCCAAAGCAGGATGTCTCCGTTCAGCTGCCAGTCGTCGTAGTCGGCGGCGCGGCCGTCGTGGGCCTCCCCGTTGGAGAGCTTGCCGCCTATCCCCTGGATAAAAACGGCCCCGTACTCCTTTGCGATGGCGTTCTCCCGCTCCTTGGGACTAAGGCCGGGATAGCGCTGCAGGAGCTCTTCGGCCGATATGAAGAATATCTCTTCCGGCAGCATGGGCGTAATCTGAGGGAACTCTACGTAGAGCTTGTTCTCCGTTACTTTCACGGCCTCGTAGATGCGGCGGACGGCCTTGTACAGGAAGGCTTCGTTCCTTTCCTCAGGCAGCATCACCTTTTCCCAGTCCCACTGGTCCACATAGATGGAATGGATGTTGTCCAGGTCTTCGTCGGGCCGAAGGGCGTTCATATCCGTATAGATGCCGCGGCCGGGAACGACTCCCAGCTCGGCCAGCTTGAGACGCTTCCACTTGGCCAGGGAGTGCACCACCTCGGCGGGAGCCTCGTCCATGCTCTTGACCGGGAACCTCACCGGGCGCTCCACTCCGTTGAGGTCGTCGTTAAGGCCCTGCCCGGAGAGCACCATCATGGGCGCCGTCACGCGCAGCAGGGCCAGCTGGGCGCTCAGGTTTTCCTGGAACATGTCTTTAACGGCTTTGATGGCCTTCTCCGTCTGCTCAACGCTACCGAGCAGATTGCGGTAATTGGTAGGAATATACACTGACATAACTATGCAAATATACAAATAATCACAAAAAAGCCGCCCCATTGTAAAGAAATAGGGTGGCTTTTTTTTATGTTAGAAACCCAGCGCCCGAAGGGCGCCCGGCCGGAGGCCGCGGGGGATAATAGGGGGCAGAGCCCCCTCAGATTATCAGAATTTTTTGCTATTTCTTGGCAAAAAATTCCTTTTCCTTGCCTTCCTCAACCAGCTGCTCTACGAACACGTAGGCACCGGTCTTGGGGCTCTTTTCCATACGGA
>CAMVJR010000051.1 GCA_947167855.1 uncultured Bacteroidales bacterium | reverse complement strand
ACCTGGGTTATTACCTGGACCTCTATAACACCTGGAGCAGCTACGGCGTAGAAACCGAGGGCGTTTTTGTGTCCTATGCCTCCATCCATGGCGGTACGGCCGCTGTGGCAGAAAAAGTGGCCGCCAAACTGAAGGCGATGGGCTGCCCCAAGGTGGCCACCTGCGACCTCACCCGGGACGACCGCGCCGAAGCCGTGGAAGACGCCTTCCGCTACGGCCGCATGGTGCTGGCCGCCTGCTCCTACGATGCCGGCCTCTTTACCCCGGCCCACGATTTCCTGCACTCGCTGCAGGTAAAAGGCTACTGCAAACGCAAAGTAGCCCTCATAGAAAACGGTTCCTGGGCTCCCAGTGCCGCCCGCGTGATGAAAGAAATGCTGGGCGCCATGAAGGAAGTGGAAATAGTAGGGGAGACGGTAACCATCCGCAGCCGTTACAAGGAGGCCGATGAACCCGCCCTCGATGCCCTCTGTAAAGCCATCCTGTCATGATCATCAGAAGTAAAGCCCCGCTCAGACTGGGCCTGGCCGGCGGTGGATCGGACGTATCCCCGTACTCGGACCTCTATGGCGGGAACGTACTCAATGCCACCATCAACCTGGCGGCCTATTGCTCCATCGAACCCCTCAAACTGCCCGTGATGCGGGTACAGGCGGCCGATGCCGGCATCCGCGAAGAAGTGGCCCTGGGCACCGGCCCCGTCAACTCCGGCGCCCTGCTCATTGACGGCGTGTACAACCGCGTGATCCGGGACTTCGGCCCTATTCCTTCTCCGGGCTTTGCCATTACCACGTACAACGACGCCCCCGCCGGATCCGGCCTGGGCACCTCCTCCACCATGGTGGTGTGCATCCTCAAGTGCTTTGCCGAGTGGATGGGCATCCCCCTGGGAGACTACGAACTGGCTCGCCTGGCCTACGAGATCGAGCGAAAGGACCTCCTTCTGGCCGGAGGCAAGCAGGACCAGTACGCTGCTGCTTTTGGCGGTTTCAACTTCATGGAATTCCTTCCCAGCGACATGGTCATCGTGAATCCGCTCCGCGTCAAGGACTGGATCATCGAAGAGCTGGAAGCCTCCATGCTGCTGTATTTTACGGGCCGAAGCCGCTCCTCGGCCGCCATCATCTCCGAGCAGCAGAAAGCCACGCGCAGCGGGGCCACCGAGGCCGTGGAAGCCATGCACCGCATCAAGCAGAGCGCCATTGATATGAAGCTGGCCCTCCTGAAGGGAGATATGGCCCGTTTTGCCGCCATCCTGGGACAGGCCTGGGAGGATAAGAAGAAGATGGCCGGAGCCATCACCAATCCCATGATCCAGGAGGCCTTTGATACCGCTATGGCTGCCGGTGCCATTTCCGGAAAGGTTTCCGGAGCGGGAGGCGGCGGTTTCATGATGCTCATGGTCCCGCCGGAACACCGTGTAGCCGTGATTGAAGCTCTTTCCAAGCTTCCCGGCAAGGTGGTGCCTTTCCAGTTTACGGAAAAAGGAGCCGTCGCATGGAAGTTATAGTCCTGGCCGGCGGTCTGGGTACCCGTCTTCGCTCCGTTGTCAAGGAAATCCCCAAATGCCTGGCGCCTGTAGGTGGCCGGCCGTTTCTGGGATATCTGTTGGACTGGCTCAAAGGCCAGGGAGTGGATCATGTGGTATTTTCTGTGGGGTATCTCAGGGAGCAGGTGATAGACTTTGTCCAGTCTCAGGACTGGCCGTTTACCTATGATTTTGCCGTAGAGGAGGCGCCGTTGGGAACGGGGGGAGGAATTCGGTTGGCCTTGGAAAAGTGTCGTGAGAATCAGGTGTTTGTGGTCAATGGAGATACGTTCTATCCAGTAGATCTGAAATCTATCCCGTTCAACTACGCCGTAACGCTGGCCCTCAAACCCATGAAGGACTTTGACCGATACGGTTCGGTATCAGTAGCCCCCCAACCGGTTGTGGAAAATTATTTTTCGCAAGGCTTTGCGAAAAACCAATTTCCCACAACCTCCACAAACCCACCGCACATAGAAAAGTCCCAACCGGTTGCGAAAAACCAATTTTCTTCTGACTCCACAAAGCTAACGCTGCAAGTCATTGAATTCCAGGAGAAGAAGCATTGCGAGGAGGGGTTGATCAATGGGGGTGTGTATGCGATCGATAGGGGAAGGCTGGAGCTGGGTGTTTTGCCGGAGCGGTTCTCCTTTGAGAAGGAGGTGCTGGAGCCGGGGGTGGCCCTGGGAGAGATTGGCGGATGGGCGAGTGATGCCTTCTTTATAGATATAGGTATTCCGGAAGATTATCAGAAGGCGCAGTGGGCCATCCCGGCATGGTTTGCCGTGCAGGAGGCCTCGGAGGCCGTTTTAAAGGCCGATGCCACTACGCTGTTCCTGGACCGGGACGGGGTTTTGAACCGCCATATCCCCGGCTATGTAACCAAGTGGAGTGAGTGGGAATGGATGCCCGGGATTCTGCCGGCTATGGCCTTGTGGGCCCGGAAGTTTGCGCACATTGTGCTGGTGACCAACCAGCGCGGAGTGGGGAAGGGCATCATGACCGATGCAGAACTGGCCCAGGTGCATGCGCATATGATGCAGGATGTCCTGGATGCCGGAGGGCGTATTGACCTCATCCTTACCTGTACGGCCGTGTCCGATGAGGATCCGCGTCGCAAGCCCCATCCGGGCATGTTCTATGAGGCGTGCAACCTGTTTCCGGACATAGACGCAAAAAGCAGCGTCATGCTGGGAGATGCTCCCTCCGACGCTGCCTTCGCCAAAAACTGCAACATGCAGTTTATTCTTCTGAATCCGGAAGCGGCTTCTTAGGGTTCTTGGGGACGCCCAGCTTGATGAGCTGCCGGGCCGATGTAAGGATGGAATTCCCCGATTCTCCCACTTTGAGCGATACTTTCTCGTACTCGTCCAGTGCGGCGTGGAGCTTGTCTCCCATGGCGGCGTGGGCTTTGGCAAAGTCGTACACGCGGTCCACCATGGTCTGGGCGGCCTTGATAATTTTTTCCTGGTTGCGCACCTGGTCGTAGTTGGTCCAGGCCACGCGGATCATGCGCAGGAAGGGCATCAGGGTCTCTTCCGTGGTCAGGAGCACGCCCTGCTGGTAGGCCTCGTTAAACAGGTTGGGAGCCAGCGTCTTGGCCAGTTGCAGCGAGCTGTAATTGGGGATGAACATGATCACGTAGTCCAGGGTCTTGTAACCGTCTCGGATATAGTCCTGATAGCGTTTGCCGGAGAGGCTCTTGATCTGGGTGCGGATGGCCAGCAGATTGCGCCTGGCGGCATCTTCCTTGAGGGCGGGGTCCTCGGTGGCCACCCAGTCCGAGAGGGCTTCCATGGAGGTTTTGGCGTCGATGATGACCTCGGTCTTGTCCGGGTAGTGGAGGATATAGTCCGGCCGCATGCGCTTGCCGCTGTCCTCGTTGTATACGATGCTGCCCTGGGCGTCCCTCAGCGTCTCTTCCTTGTCAAAATCCCGGCCTTCTTCCATGCCTTCGTTCACCAGCATGTTGTAGAGGATGATTTCTCCCCAGGTGCCGGCCATCTTGTTCTGTCCCTTGAGGGCCTGCGCCAGGTTATCGGCCTTGGTGCCGATGGCCTGCGTCTGGTCTTGCAAGTGCTTGACGGCCTGTTCCATGGCGGTTTTGAGGGAGGCGGTGCCTTCGGCCTGCGTCCTCTTCTGGGCGTCGAAGCTCTCCTGCATGGCCTTGAGGTCCTTGCCCAGCGGGTCCGTGAGGGTCTTGAAGGTCTCTTCGGCCTTCTGTTGGAGGCTCTCTTCCCGTTGCTTGAGGAGTTTTTCCGTCTCGGCCGATAATTGGCTCTTGACGGCCGCCAACTGCTGGGCAAAGGATTCCTGCTGCATCTTCTGCAGCTTCTGGGCGTTCTCCAGGTCTTTCTGGGCGCCGATGAGCTGGTTCTCCAGCTCGTTGCAGGCTTTGACCTCATGCGCATGCATGATGAGCCAGGTAATGACTACGGCCACAATCACGGCGGCCACTGCGGCTATAATGAGATACGTATTCATAGGCTTTTGACGATGCTTTGGGCACAAACGTAGCCGGTGCTCCAGGCGGCCTGGAGGTTGAATCCTCCGGTGATGGCATCTATATCCAGCACTTCTCCGGCCAGGTACAGGCCGGGATGTGCCTTGCATTCCAGGGTGGAAAGGTCTATATTGCTCAGCGCCACGCCTCCGCAGGTGACAAACTCTTCGCGGAAATTGCTCTTGCCGGAGAGGGGATAGCTGTCTGCGGTGAGCACGGCCACCAGGCGGTTGAGCCCCTTGCTGCCCAGCTCGGCCCAGCGGATGTCTTCCCGCAGGCCGACCTTCCTGAGCAGGTGGCCCCACAGCCGGCTTTGCAGCAGGTGGGTGGTGGAAACCTGCTTTTGGGGGTTCTCTGCAGCGGTTTTCTGTAGCAGTTCACGAGCCTGGTTTTCGCTCTGGCAGAGCCAGTTGATGGAAACCGTTCCCTTGTAGCCGGCCTCGGCCAGATACCTGGCGGCATAGGAAGAAAGCTTGAGCGTGGCCGGACCGCTAAGCCCCCAGTCCGTAATCAGAAGCGCCCCCTGGGCCTTATAGGAAGTCCCTTGCAGGCCGATGGAAGCCTCCACCACCAGTCCCATGAGGCTGCGCAGCGAAGCGTCCGGCACCGTAAAAGTAAACAGCGACGGCACGGGCGGCACCATTTCCAGTCCCAATCCCTCCAAAAACGGCATTCCCTTCGGTGCTCCTCCCGTTGTAACCACTACATAATCAAATGCCTCTCCATTCACATAAATGTGGGTTGGCTCTGTGGATGTCTCGGAAAATGAGACCGGATGGGGTGCGGCTATTGTTACTACCGGCGTTTTTAATCGAATATCAGCCCCTTTCATGGCTCTCTGGAGGGCGTGGACAATGTCTAGGGCGTTCTGGCTTTGCGGGAACCAGCAGTGGTCTTCCTGCAGGACGCAGGGAACCCCCTGGCCGGCGAACCAGCGGATGGTGTCTTCCTGGGAGAAGGCCTTGAGGGCACGTTTCATTACGCGTTCCCCGCGGGGATAGGCTTCTCCCAGCGAGCGGATGCCCTCGAAGGAATTGGTGAGATTGCAGCGTCCTCCGCCGGTGATGGCCACCTTGGCCAGGGGCTTGGGACCGGCCTCAAACACGGTTATAGCCAGTTCCGGTGCCCGGCTCCTTAACTGAGCGGCACAGAAACAGCCGGCAGCCCCGGCACCTATGATGGCCACGCTGCGCATCGTAGACAAAGATAGTGAAAATTTAGCTGATTTTGTACTGCTTGATCTGCTTCTCCAGCGCCCGGTGACCGGGGCAGACGGATTCCAGCAAAGCGTGGAACTGGGGACTGTGGTTCAAGTACTTGAGGTGGCAGAGCTCGTGCAGCATCACGTAGTCCTGCAGTTCCTGGGGCAGGGTGACCAGGCGGAGATTCAGGTTGATATTTCCCAGACTGCTGCAGCTGCCCCAGTTGGTACGGTTGTTCTTGATGAACACGCGTTTGTACTGGAAACCGTGCTGGGCGGCCAGGGCGGCCAGCCGCGGCGGAAGCTGGGCTTTGGCCTGGGCCCGCAGACGCTCCACCTCGGGCGTGACGGGCGCCCGGCGGGGTTTTCTTCTGAGGATGTAGTAAAGACCCGTGAAAGGGTTGAAGAAGAGTTTACTCATCGTCATCCTCCGGCAGCACAATCTGCTTGTACTGGTTCTTGCGTTTGAGCCAGCGCTCCTTGGCGTACTGCTGCATGTCGGTGATGGTGTCGTTCTCGTCTATGATTTCCATGCCCAGGATGGTCTCCATGATGTCTTCCAGCGTAATGATGCCCTGGAAGCAGCCGTAGTCGTCAATGATAAGGGCAATCTGGTCCTTGGTCTTGAGGAGGCTTTCCCAGATGTCCGATACGGAGGTTTCCTCGTGGAAGGCCGCGATCTTGCGCTTGATGCTCTTCAGGCGCAGGTCAAATTTATCTTCGGCCAGATTCTCCAAGGCATCGTAGCGGAGGATGTAGCCGGTGATGTACTCGGGGGAATCGGCGTACACCGGGATGCGGCTGTTGTGGGAGAGGTCTTCCTGCTTGTAGAACTGGCGCAGCGTCATGGTTTCCGGAGCGATGGCGGCCACAATGCGGGGCGTCATGATGTCGTAGGCCTTGACGTCGTCCAGTTTGATGATGTTCTGGATGACCTTGTTCTCGCTGTTGTCCAGCACGCCTTCTTCCTCTCCGATATTGGCCATGGCGCTCACTTCCTCGCGGGAGATGCTCAGGTCCGGGTCATCGTCCGAGATGGTGTTGTGCAGCTTGTCAATGATCCAGACAATGGGGTAGAGCAGGTACACCAGGAAGTTCATGATGGAAGAGAGCCACAGGAGGTCTTTCCAGCGGGAGGTGCCTATGGATTTGGGAACAATTTCCGAGAAGACGAGGATAAGCACCGTCATGGCGGCGCTGACGAGGCCAAACCAGTGGTCTCCGCTCAGGAGCGTGGCCTGATGGCCCACGGCGGCGGCACCCAGGGTATTGGCAATGGTATTGAGGGACAGGATGGCACTGAGCGGACGGTCCGGGTCCTGCTTGAACTTCATCATCTGGGCTGCGTGTTTGTCTCCTTCGTCTTCCTTCATGGTAATGTAGGAGAGGGGGGTGGACATGAGCACGGATTCCAGCAGCGAGCATAGAAAGGAGATGCCCATGGTTAGCAGCAAGTATATGATGAGTAGTGTCATAAGGTCCAATTCAAGTCACAAATTTACGCAATAAATTTTGTTTTCTCTCGCTTTGCACATAAATTTGCAAATTATGGACAAAGAACAGATTCTCATTCGCATATCCGGTAAGGACCAGATTGGTCTGACGGCCTCCATTATGAGCATCCTGGCGCGCTACGACGCCCAGATCCTGGATATCGGACAGGCCGATATCCACAGCACCCTGTCGCTGGGCATCCTCATCCGCATCGACGAGAATGTCTCCGGCCAGGTGATGAAGGAATTGCTGTTCAAGGCAACGGAGCTGGGCGTAGTCATCGGCTTTGAGCCCATCTCGGACGAGGACTACGAAGCCTGGGCCGGCCGTCAGGGCAAGAACCGCTACATCCTTACGGTAATAGGCCGAAGCCTCAGCGCCCGCCAGATCCAGGCGGCCTCGGAGGTCATCAGCAACCACGGCCTCAATATCGACGCCATCAAGCGTCTGACGGGCCGAATGAGCGTGATGCATCCGGAGCGCAACGTCCGTGCCTGCGTGGAGTTTTCCGTTCGCGGCAATCTGGAAAACCGGGCCGAGATGCAACGCTCCCTCATGCACCTGAGCGCCCAGACGGGCATGGACTTCTCCTTCCAGAAAGACGACATGTACCGCCGCATGAGAAGGCTCATCTGCTTTGATATGGACTCCACCCTCATCCAGACGGAGTGCATAGATGAGCTGGCCCGCCGCCACGGAGTGGGGGATAAGGTAGCCGCTATCACCGAGCGCGCTATGCGGGGAGAGCTTGATTTTAAGGAAAGCTTCACCGAAAGGGTTGCTTTACTTAAAGGTCTGGATGTCTCTGTCATGCAGGATATTGCAGACCACCTACCCATTACGGAAGGAACGGACCGTCTCATGTCCGTTCTCAAAACCTGCGGTTATAAGATTGCCATTCTCAGCGGTGGTTTCACCTTCTTTGGAGAGCACCTGCAGCGCAAGTATGGCATCGATTACGTATACGCCAACGAGCTGGAAGTGGGAGAGGACGGTAAACTCACCGGTCGCTACGTGGGAGACATCGTGGACGGCCGCCGCAAGGCAGACCTCCTCAAGCTCATTGCCATGACCGAGCACGTGAACCTGGCCCAGACCATAGCAGTGGGAGACGGCGCCAACGACCTTCCCATGCTGCTGGAGGCCGGCCTGGGCATTGCCTTCCATGCCAAGCCCCGCGTGAAGCAGGAGGCCGGGCAGAGCCTCAGCACCATCGGCCTGGATGGCGTTCTGTATTTCTTAGGATTCAAGGATTCCCACCTGGGAGAACAAGGTAAGTTATGAGGAAAAAACGCATTCTGATTGTTCTGGCAGCCCTTCTTGTAGCCATCGGCCCCGTATGGGCGGTGTTCAAGGAGGACAACCTGAACCACACGCTCTCCGTGCTCCTGATGGAGCTGAAGGAAACCTACAGTGGCCTGATCCGCTTCAGCGGCAGTGCCGATAAACGGATCAAGGAACAGCACCAGCGCCTGGTGGAACTCATTGACGAGTGCAACGAACTGTCGGTGATGCTGTATTCCCAGGCTTCGGACAACACCTTCGACCTGACTTACGCCCTCAACGAGGTTACCAAGCAGTACGAGAGTTTCAAGGGAAACAATACGCCCTATGCCGAGGTAAAGGAGAAACTGAACACGGAGATGGAAAGGTACAACCGCCTGGTGATTACCCTGCGCAAGATGCCTCCGGAGCGTAAGGCCGAGGAGATAGTACAGACCCGCCAGGTAACCGCAGCCCTGGATTCGGCCAGCACGGCCCTGGCATCGGCAGACTCGCTCATCCTCTTTGCTCCGGACTTTGCCCGCAACGAGTACGATATGAAGATGGACAGTGCTACCGTGGCGGTGAGAGACAGCTGCCTGTATGTGGCCGAACAGATTGTGGCCTATTACTGGGAGCAACTCAAGCAGATAGACCTGGACAACACCTACTATGAACAGACCGACGAGCGCCTCCGCGGAGCCTATGATTATGCCCAGGAGCGTTATGCTGCCGTCCAGAAGAAACTCTTTGTGGAGGGGCAGGGGAATTATTTCAAGACACTGTCCCGCTTCTCCCGTCGTTTCACCCGTGCCGTAGAAGACCTTCGAAGCCGTTACAGCCTCCATCTTAACCGCAACCAGAAGTCGGTGGAGAGCTCCTGGAGAGGTCCTGTGGTGTACTTCTACTCCTTTATGCTCCTGGTTGTGCTGGGCCTGGCTACTTTGGTGGGCACGCTCATCGTGAACAAGGGCATCCGGCGCACCAAGGTAGGCCGGACCGAGTGGTTTGGCAATCATAAGGGCATGATCATTGCCCTGATGGGTATCTCTTTCTTTGTCGTGTTCCTATTTGTGATCAGCCACGTCAGCACGAATACCTTCATTATCAGGGCTTCCAGGATGATGGGAGAATTCGCCTGGCTCATCGGGGCCATCTTCGGATCCATGCTCATCCGCCTGGACAAGACGCAGATCAGAGGTACGCTGATAGCCTATATGCCCACCCTCCTGATGGCCTTCATCATCATATATTTTCGAAGCATCTTCATTCCCAACAGTGTCATCAACCTGCTCTTCCCGGGGCTTCTGTTCATCTTTACCATCTGGCAGTACATTGTCAATATCAAGGAGCTGGGCGATGAAGACAGCGGAGACATTGCCCTGCTGTGGGTGGGTGCCGTGGTGATGACGGTGGCTACCATCCTTTCCTGGGCCGGAGTGGTGATGGGTTCGCTACTTCTGCTGATCTGGTGGATCTTTCAGCTGGCCTTGCTGGAAAGCCTCATAGCCGTCTTCGAACTCCTGGAGCGTTATTACGACCAGTATATCCAGAAGCGCATGGAGGAGTACAAGAAAGAGAACCCTATGATGCCGCTTTCCCACAGTGTCAAGGGCTCTTACATTGCCGTAACCTGGCTGGACGACCTCCTCAAGATGACGGTGATGCCTCTGCTGTATCTCTGGTCCTTCCCGGCAGCTGTATTTATGGCCTGCAACGTGTTTAACTTTGGCAAGGTGGCCCGGAACATCTTCTTCACGCATTTCATCACGCCCGGAAGTGAAAACACAGGCGGCGGTGTAACCGTCTCGCTGTTCCTGATCCTTCTCATCGTAAGCCTGTTCTTTGTTTTCCGCTACATCGTGTATTCCGGAACGGCCTTCTATAGGGTCTGGAAGACCTCGGGAGCCATCCGCAAGCTGGGAGAGAACGTGATGTTCAAGGAAACGGACATCAACTTCAACCTGGCCAACAACATCATTTCCCTGATCAGCTGGGGCCTGTATGTGGTTCTGGTCTTCCTCATCCTCAAGATACCGGCCTCCGGTCTGGCCCTTGTGACCACGGGTCTTGCAACAGGTCTGGGCTTCGCTATGAAGGATATCCTCAATAACTTCTTCTATGGCGCCCAACTTATGGGAGGACGCGTCCGTGTGGGAGATGTGGTGGAATGTGACGGCATCCGCGGTACCGTGGTGGGCCTGAGTTACCAGACCACGCAGATTGAATCCGTGAACGGTTCCATTATGTTCTTTACCAATTCGGCCCTCTTCAACAAGACCTTCAAGAACCTCACCCGCAACAATTCCTACCAGATAGTGAGTTTCAAGGTGGGCGTGAAGTACGGAACGGACGTAGAAAAGGTCCGCCAGGTTGTGGCCGATGCCCTGGCCCCCCTGATGGTCAAGGACAAATATGGCCGCGATACGGTGGACAAGAAATTCGGCGTGGTGGTCCGTGTGGACGAGTTCGCAGACAGTTCAGTGGTTCTGAACATCCTGGTAAAGGTAACGGTGGAAACGTATGCTTCCTTCCCGGCCAAAGCCCGCGAGGCTGTCTACACCGCCTTCAACGAGAACGGCATCGAGATTCCGTTCCCCCAGCAGGACGTCTACATCAAGGAAGTACCTCCTACGAAATAGCTTCTATAAGCATCTCAAATAGACGGGGCTTGGCGTATTGGTCAAGCTCCGTTTCTTTTATCCAGAAATAGCCCTCGGGCAATTCCGGCCGCTCCTTGGGCTCCCATAGATAGAAGTCCGTGATGAGCGTCCTATGCGTCAGCTGATGCTTCACATCTGCCTTAACTCGAACCATTTTACTGTGCGTTAGGTCTGTGGAGTCAGAGGAAAATTGGTTTTTCGCAAAGCCTTGCGAAAAATAATTTTCATCTGACGGTTGGGCTTTTTCTGTGCGCGTGGGCCTTGTGGAGGTTGTAGGAAATTGGTTTTTTGCAAAGCCTTGCAAAAAATAATTTCCTACAACCGGTAGGGGGGCTGAAGGTTGGGTTGTTACTAACGGTTCGTACAAACCTTGCCAGATGTCTCCTTTGCCTCTTTTACGGATGGCGGTATACCCGTTGCAGCGGACGTAAATATAATTGAACCTTCGTTCCTGGACCGCTGTCGCCGGCTTTTTGACCGGCAGCATCTCGGTTCGGCCCGTTTTATAGGCATTGCAGGAAGATAGGAGGGGACAGGCGGCACAGTCCGGGTTTTGCGGAGTGCATTGCAGGGCCCCGAAATCCATCATGCCCTGGTTAAAGGCCGATGCATCCTCCGGCAGGAGCTTCTGGGCCAGGGCGGTGAACTCCTTCTTGGCCTGGGTCGTACCTACGGGCGTAGAGATGCCAAAATGCCTCGCCAGAACACGGTACACATTCCCGTCCACCACGGCGGCCGGCAGGCCAAAGCAGATGGAGCCGATGGCAGCGGCGGTGTAGTCACCCACACCTTTGAGGCTGCGGATGCCTTCCAGCGTGTCCGGAAAGCCGCCCAGGGCCACAATCTGTTTGGCGGCGGCGTGGAGGTTCCGGGCTCGGGAATAGTAGCCCAGGCCCTCCCAGAGGCGCAGAACCTCGTCTTCGGAGGCCTCGGCCAGGTCTTCTACCGTGGGGAAGCGCTCCATAAAGCGCTCCCAGTAGGCTTTGCCCTGGACAATGCGGGTTTGCTGGAGAATGATTTCGCTGAGCCAGACCGCATACGGATCCCGGGTACGGCGCCAGGGGAGGTCTCTCCCGTTTTGGGCGTACCAGTTCAGGATGATGCGGCTGAAGGGATTCACAGGAAACGTTTTAAGGCCTCGTAGACGCGCTGGACGGGGAACCCCACCACATTGAAGTAGGAACCCTCGATGCGGGTGATGCCCACATGGCCGATCCATTCCTGGATGGCGTAGGCGCCCGCTTTGTCGTACGGCTTGTAAGTGTCTACGTAATAGGCTATTTCTTCCTCCGTCAGGTCCTTGAACCAGACTTCGGTGGTTACGTCAAAGGTCTCCTGCCGGTGGCAGTCCCGAAGGGTGACGGCGGTGGTTACATGGTGCTCCCGGCCGGAGAGGTCCCGGAGCATGCGGCAGGCGTCTTCCCGGTCCTTGGGTTTTCCCAGGATTTCGCCGGGGCGGCCGGCCGATGCGGGAAGGATGACCATGGTGTCGGCCGTGATCAGGATTTCGTTCTCCTTTAAGGGCCGATGGAAACCGTTGGACTTGCCCTGGGCCATGAGTCGGGGGACCTGGTCGTAGGGGACTTCCGGTCCAAAGCTTTCCTCGAAGTTATTATTTGTATCTACTTCAAAATCAATATCTAGTCCTTTAA
>CAMVJR010000050.1 GCA_947167855.1 uncultured Bacteroidales bacterium | reverse complement strand
TTGTATGAAGCTCGGTAAAGACCAGATTCGCATTATCAAGTCGGTAGCTATTTCTGTCGGCACCCTTATAGTCTTTTACCCTTTGGCTATGCTCTTGTTTAACAAGTCAATGACCTGGAATGATTTTTTCCTGTTTGCCGGAATCATGATTGGTCTTGGGGTTTTACTTGGTCTGTATTTTACTATTGGCTCAAAAGTTCCGAGAAAAGAAGACAAGTAAATTCAGATTTATCGGCCTGGAGACGGGCAGAGATGAAGAAGGCCATCCGGGAGGGTGGCTTTTTTCATCAGTAGCGGGCGTTTTACCATTTGAGGCAGCCCAGGGGGATGATTTTCACGCCGTCCTGACGGGTGTAGGCCATGGTGCCGCCGGTGAGGACGATGAGGTGGTCGGGCTCGCGGATGGGGACCTGCTTTTCGGTGAGGTTGTGCTCGCGGATGAGGCGGACGATTTCGGTGAGGTGGGCGGCGCCTTCTTCTATCTCCTGACTGCCGAGCTTACATTCTACGAGGGCATAGCGGCCGTCGCCGAGGTGGAGGACCAGGTCGGATTCCAGGCCGTATCGGTCGTGGTAGTACGACAGTTTGCCGCCGAGGTTCTGGGAGTAGGCCCTGAGGTCCCTGGCGCACATATTCTCGAAGATGAAGCCGAAGGTCTTGAGTTGGGTCTGCAGCGATTCTGGCGTGGCGCCCAGGGCTGCAACGGCGATGGACGGGTCTGTGAATTCCCGCTTTAGGCCGCTTCGGATGGCGCTCTTGCTCCGGATGGGCGGGCACCAGGCCTCCAGGTCGTCGATGACGAAGAGTTTGATGAATGCGCCCACGTAGTCGTCGAAGGTGTCCATGGAGAGGTCATATTCCTCCGAGGCCACAAGGTCGGCGCGCATGGTGGATTTCTTGGCAAGCGTTGCGATGTTTCTAGCCCAGGCGCGTAGAATCATCCGGGCAGTGCGCTCGTCGCGCTGGACGCCGTCCACGCGGGAAATATCGTCGGTGCAAAGGGTGTTGACGTATTCTGTTGCCGTGAGAAGTTTGGCCTTGGATGTCCTGGCATACAGGGATGCGGGCCAGCCGCCGCGACAGGCCAGGAAGATGAGATCCTCTACAGAAAGCGGCGAGCGGGCACCGTCGATGGAATAGTCCGGATTGTAGAAGATTTCCCGCAGAGAGACCTCTCCACTGGATTCCTTGGATTCCCAGAGGCTCATCGGATACATCTTCATCTTGGCGATGCGGCCGTTACCGCTGTGCTTGATCTTCTTCTTGTCAACGACGGTGGAGCCGGTGAGGATGTAGAGACCTACGTCGGAACGATTGTCCACGGTGTCACGGACGGCATCCCATAGGTTGGGGGCATCCTGCCATTCATCGATGAGCCGGGGATTCTCCCCACGCAGCAGCAGCGACGGCTTGGTGGCCGCCGTGGCCAGGTACTCAGCCGCATTATCCGTATCTTGCATCTTGATGATGCTCTTTGCCTGCTGCGACGCGGTAGTTGTCTTACCGCACCATTTGGGCCCCTCCAGGAGCACGGCTCCAAAAGCATCCAGACGGTCCGACAGCATCACATCGGCAGCTCTCTCAAGATAATCCATATCAAATCAAGTTTATTCCGGGCGTAAAGATACGCTTCTTTTCCCGAACTACAAAGCATAACCGGAACTTTTGTGGCAAATCAATCGGTATTTTTGTGGTAAACCAAGCGAAACTTTTGCGCTGGGCCACAGCCTGTTCTCCGTTGTGTACATACCCGCGTCAATCGCGTGCGAGAGCATATCCCGGCTCCACCCTTTCTGGATGGTCTTCACTATATAGAATAAAGCTTCCTCGATTGAGTTTGCATGGTATATAATTTCTGCATGATGCCCCCTGGTATCATACCCAGCACTGTGGGAAAACCAGACGGTTCTATTTTTTTCACAACTTGTGAGAAAATTATATCATCTCCAGAATAGAAACTATAGAACTTAGCCATACGATACAGATTTTGAGTGGAGAAGCCCTTCTCTCCAGGGAACTCTGCCTTCAAGTCAAGGCTAATCTGATCCATAATATCGCGCCCAAGCCCCCAGTAGAACTCCAGCACATAACCGTTCACCGACAGGGAGGCCTTAATTTGGCTCTGGCGATAACGAGTCTTTATGTCCGCAATCCATTGTAAATAATCCGCATCAATGTTCACTTCGCGCGAAGTGGCTGGTACTATCCTGTTTTCCATACAGCACAATCTTTTGCCCGCAAGATAAGGATAGTTATCGGTTTAACGAAAGATGAAACGTTTAATTCGCAAGACGTTGAAACACACGTTATTTCAGACGTAACCAAACGGATAATTGCAGCAAATTTGTGCAGACTGTTCCGGGATGCGTTGAATCAGAGCCTGTTACGCGATTATCCGTTTCATCTGGGCCGTGCATAAACTGACATAGGGTTGCCGTTCCTTCTCTATCGGCCCGTAGCCTGACTTGCAACATATTCATTCAGAGTCACTTGTGATGCAATTATTTTAATAGTAATTGAAAGGTGCAAAACACAAGAAATATATTATCTTTACGGACACAATCCATATTAAAACCTAACATAATATGAAAAAGAAAGACGAACAAAACTTGAATCTGGCCAAAGGTATTGAGGAATTGAAAGCCCTTGTAGAAGAAGGCCGAGCCCAATTGGAAGCTAAATTTTCCCCCGTCGAGCTTCGTGTAGCCCGTAACAGCAGTAAATTCAAAAGGGCCGAAGAAGCCATCAAAGAAGCCGAGATAGGTGTGGATATGCTCCTGGACGCCTGGGACGACATCTGCAGCCTCTCCGAGTATATGGATTCCGGCCAGTGGAAGGAAGACTTTGAGGCCGACGAGCGCGGAGAAATCTCAAAAGAGATCGACCGTGGTGTCCTTTCCGAGGACGGTCTGTACAACGCCCTGTACCGCTTCCAGGATGTCCTTGCTCAGATGTCCCTGATTGTAGACCACGTAGACGTTTCCGAAGAGGAAGAAGGGGAGGAGTAGTCCATCATGAGAGGAGACGATAATAACGGTACGTTGCCTGACAGAATTACTCCGTCACAGATCAGCGTCCTGGATGAAGGGGAGATCTTTGTTTTTGGAAGCAATATCCAGGGCGCTCATATGGGTGGGGCTGGAGAATATCGGCCCGGCTGTTGAGCGTTTCGGCCTTTTTGCCCGTCAGCATAAGGAGCTGAAATTCTATGTCACTGCTATCGGCTGCGGCATTGCTGGATATCAGCGGGAGCAGATTGCGCCGATGTTCCTGAAGGCCGCCCACCTCGATAACGTCTATCTGCCGGTCTCTTTCTGGAAGGTTATTCTGAAGCAAGCTGGTGGGGACTGTCAAAGATGCCCCCTGGCATAATGGCATCTCTTAGCCAATCCACTCCTAATGCAGCACACATTACTCTGTCGATTGCATTCCTAAGCGCAACCTCATATTATTTGCTGATTCAAATTTTCTTTGTACTTTTGTGGTGTTGATTCCCGGTAGCCCCTGAAGCAATTCAAGCTATCGGGTTTAGTTTTTCTATTCGGGCGGCAGTTAGTAAGGATTCCTTACGTACTGATTCCTATTTTGCCCGCAAGGTAAGGAAAGGGTGCTGAAAGATACGCAGTTACAAGCGTAGCCAAACGGATAATTGCAGCATATTTGTGCAGCACGTTACAGGATGCGTTGAATCAGAGCCTGTTACGAGGATTATCCGTTTCACTTGAGCCGTGCATAAATTGGCACAGGGTTGCCGTTGTTTGGGCCAGGTCCAATTTTGTGGCAGGGACCGCGCCCGAGGAATGTGGCCTACAGGGGCCTGTGAGGCAGAATGGTCGGGCCAGGTACCCTCATTAAAATTGGACCTGGCCCGGAATCCTACCCACCGCGACCGTACAGCATGATGGTGTATTTGGCAGGGGTTTTGACCGGCTGATCACCGCCGCAAAGGTAGTAAAAAAAGTTGCATTGTTTAAAGTAATTTGCGAATTTTGCTTTAATATGCAATTGGAAACCAAGAGACTCCTGTTCCGTCCGTGGAAGGACGAAGATGCTGAGGCGCTGTTTAAATATGCCTCAGACCCGGCTGTGGGCTCAGCTGCCGGATGGCCGCCGCATGAATCGGTGGAGGAAAGCCTGCGTGTAATTCGTGAAATTTTTTCCAACGATCATACTTGGGCGCTGGTTCTCAAGAAGACCGGCGAGCCCATCGGCTGCATGGGCTTCTATCCCTACTTCGAGAGCAATATCCACATTGCCGAAAATGAGGCCGAAATTGGTTACTGGATAGGGAAGCCCTACTGGAACAAGGGCCTCTGCACGGAGGCGCTCCGGGCCATGGTGGACTGGTGCTTCAACACCGCCGGCTTCCAGACCCTCTGGAGCGATTTCTTCGTGGACAACCCCGCCTCGGGCCGAGTAATGCAGAAGTGCGGCTTCCGCGACACCGGCGAAATCAACTGGCTCAGCCACCTCTACCACGGCGACGACCGCCCCGTCAAAATCATGCGCCTCGATTACGCACTCTAATCTACTATAGTGAAGCGGTGAGGATTGCGGCTATGTCGGTTTCGTTGAGGGGAACGTAGGCGCGGTCCAGGCCTTCGTTGACGGCCACGTGGTGGGCCATTTCCTGAATGCGTTCCGGGCCGATGCCCACTTCGCGGAGGTGCATGGGGATGCCCAAGCTGGCAAAGAAGTCGTAGGTGGCGTCAATCGCCTTCTGCGCAATCTCCATCCCCGGCAGTTTAGGATCAATACCAAAGACATTTACACCGTATTTGACAAAGCGGGGGAGTGTGCGCTCGCTCAGGATATGCTGCATCCAGCGGGGCGTGATGATGGCCAGGCCCACGCCGTGGGTGATGTCGTAGTAGCCGGAGAGGGCGTGCTCGATGCCGTGCATCGGCCAGCCGGAGCCGCTGTTGCCCAGGGACATAATGTTGTTGCAGGCGAGGGTGCAGACGAACATCATTTCGGCCCTGGCCTTGTAGTCCGAAGGGTTCTCCAGGCAGGCTTTTCCGTTGATCATCAGGCTCTTGATGCCGGCCTCGCAGAAGCCGTCGTTCATGAGGGTGGCGTCCTCGCAGAAGTACTGCTCCAGGATGTGGTTGATGGCATCGGCTATGCCGGCGGCCGTCTGCCACGCGTTCACCGTGAAGGTGTAGGTGGGATCCAGGAAGGAGGCCACCGGGAAGAGCAGAGGGTCAATATAGCCGATTTTGTCGTTGGTTTCAGGCCGGGAGATCACGCCGCCGCAGTCGTATTCGCTGCCCGTGGCTGCCAGGGTGAGGATGTCCACGATGGGAAGGGCTTTCTGTGCCTTTACCTTATAAGAGATGAGGTCCCACGGGTCTCCATCGTAGCAGGCGCCCGCCGCAATGGCCTTGGAGCAGTCCAGGACGGAGCCACCGCCCACCGACAGGATCACTTCAATTCCGTTCTCCTTGCAAAGCCGCACGCCTTCCAGCACAGACGGATCGTACTTGGGATTGGGCTGGATACCGGGGAGTTCGATGATCTCAAAATCGGCCAATAACTCCTTTACCTTATCATACAGGCCGATTTTCTTGATGCTTCCGCCGCCGTAGGTGAGGAGGACCTTTCGGCCTATTTTGCCCAGAACTTCCGGGAGCTGTTTGATGACGCCTTTTCCAAAGATGATTTGCGTGGGGGTGCAGTATTCAAAGTTTTGCATGGGCTAACGATTTGATTTAACTTTGCTAAGATAATAAATAATCCCAAAATTGCTTATCTTTGGGATATGTTTTACGTTAGTGATCCCATCTGCACGCCGCCGCAAGAGTTTAAATCGGCCCTGCAACAAACTGTATATGAAACTTTTGCCGCCAAGGGTATTCCCTTTTCGCGGGTGGATACAGACCCCGGCATCACCATGGAGGACTGCCAGCACATCGACGCCAAGATTGGCATCCACATTGTGAAGACCATCTTCCTTTGCAACCGGCAGCAGACGGAGTTCTACCTGTACGTAACTTCCGACGACAAGCCTTTTGTGACGCGGGATTTCTGTGCTGCCATGGGCGGCATTCCGCGGGTTTCTTTTGCATCGGCCGATAAATTATGGGAGCTGACGGGCGTGGAAGTGGGCGCCACCACCATCCTGAGCGCCATCCTGCCACAAGCGGCCAACATCCACCTGGTGATGGACGCCAACATTGCCCAGGCCCCGGAGTTCGCCTGCACAGACGGCACCCCCACCTGCTTTGTCAAAATCAAAACCCAGGACCTCCTGCAGAACTACCTGAACGGCAAAGAGATTAAACTCATCCCGTAATGCGAAAGGTCCCCAATACATATGTCATTATTGCGTTCCTGATTTTGCTGTGCGCGGTGCTTACCTGGTTCATCCCTGGTGGACAGTACGTTACGGCGGAGGATGGTACGCTCACCTATGAACAGGCCGATGCTGTTCCGCAGACCTGGCAGGTGTTTTCTGCCGTGTATCATGGCTTTGTGAAGCAGGCGGGGATCATCGTCTTTATCCTGGTTGTTGGGGGCGTGTTCTGGCTCCTCAATGCCACGGGAGCCGTTGATGCAGGGATCCGGCGGTTGATTGCGGGCATCGGCCAGCAAGATAAGATGGTGCTGGTGGCTCTGACGGTCCTTTTCTCCCTGGCCGGCGCGGTCTTTGGGATGAGCGAGGAGACCATTCCTTTTGTGGGGATTGTGGTGCCGCTGGTGGTGTCCATGGGGTATGATGCCATCATGGGGCTGCTGGTGGTTTACGTGGCTTCTAATATCGGCTTCTCCAGTGCCTTCCTGAATCCTTTTACTGTGGGTATCGCGCAGGGAATGGCCGATCTTCCGCCCTTCTCTGGGATGGGGTATCGTGTTTTCTGCTGGGGGCTTCTGACGGTTCTGCTCTGCATTTTTGTGGTGATTTACGCCCGCAAGACGCGGAAGGCGCCGGTGGTGGTAGAGACTGTATCGGCCAGCCCTTTGACCACCCGGCAAGGATGGATTCTGGCGGTGCTGTTTCTTACCATCGTTGCCCTGGTGGTGGGCGTGACCTGCTGGGGCTGGTATATGCCGGAGATTACGGGCCTTTTCCTGGCCATGGGCATCCTGTGCGGCATTATTGCCGGTTTCCCTGCAGGCCGAATTGCCGATGAGATTGTGGCCGGCGCCCGGGACATCCTCTCCGCGGCTCTGGTGGTGGGTCTGGCATCGGGGATCATCGTGATCCTGCAGGACGGAAAGGTGGTGGACAGCATCCTCCATGCCCTGCAGAGCGGGCTCGACGGCAATGGGGAAGTGGCTTCTCTATCGGCCATGTACTTTATCCAGGCCGTGATCAATGTCCTGATTCCCAGCGCAACGGCCAAGGCCGCCATCACCATTCCCATCATGGCTCCGTTCTCGGATCTGGTGGGCGTTTCCCGCCAGGCCATGGTGCTGGCCTTCCAGTTTGGCGACGGCTTCACCAATATGATTACCCCCACCTCCGGCGTTCTGATGGCCGCCCTGGCCATGGCCCGCGTCCCTTACGAGAAATGGGTCAAATGGATCTGGAAGATGGTCCTTGCCCTCCTGGCCCTGGGCTTCCTCCTCCTTCTCCTCACGCTAATGATTCCCCTCCAGGGCTTCTGATAACACTCTTTCCGAAAAATTTTGTATCTTAGCGTTATGATTTCGGAGTGTTTGAAATACGACCTGGGAGCAGGGGTGGAGGCTTTCTCCACCAGAAGGGACTCTGAGCTACCTTATCCGGTGATTCAGGGGCATCAGGTGCATGAGGCCAAGGTGGCCTACATCGAAAGCGCCGAGATGACCCGCGAAGACCTGGAAGGATACGACGTTTTTATGACCACGCTCCCCGGTGTAGCCATTGGCGTAAGGACAGCAGACTGTGTGCCGGTCCTCCTATACGACCCTGTTAAGCGGGCTGTGGCAGCGGTGCATGCCGGATGGAAGGGGACTGTGCTTCACATTTCGGAGAAGACGGTGAACCTCATGACCATCAAATATGGCTGCCAGCCTGCAGACATTCGCGCCGTGCTGGGCCCTTCCATCGGCCCGGATAGTTTCCAGGTAGGTGAAGAGGTGGCCGAACACTTCAAAAACGCCCAATTCCCCATGGACAAAATCTGGTCCTTCCGCGGGCCAGGAGACGGTTCGCCCATGTCCGGCGGACATCATATCAACCTTTGGGAAGCCAACCGCTGGCTGCTGGAAAAGGCAGGCGTCCTGCCGGATAACATCCAGGTCTGCGGGATCGATTCCTTTACCGATGCTTCTTTCTTCTCGGCCCGCCGTGAGGGGACCCAGTGCGGAAGAACCATCAATTCCATCAAGCTCATTTAGATTCCAACCAAAGTATATATTATGAACAACAATTATGTCCTTGGCGCTATTCTGCGCCTGAAAGAAAAGAAAAACGAAAAAGATTTAAAGGCCGATTTCGAAAAGAAGTACGCCCAAGATATTGACAAACTGTACCAGCGCTACCTCTGCGAGGAGGCTCTGGAGAAAGAGGCCGATGAACATCCGGTCCTCAATATGAAGATTGAGGATACTACTCTCCCCGAAAGTGTAAAAAAGGCCCTCCAGAATCACCCGTCCTGGTTTGAGACCGTGAAAGATGTGGTCAAGTACACCCCCGAAGAACTGCTCTCTGGTTACAAAATTAGCCAGAAAGTGTATGACGCCGTCAAGCAGTTCCTGGAAGAGAACGGGGTTAATTACTACTGCTAGAATTTGACAGAAGAATAGATGGCCTGAGCCAGCATCTGGGCCCCCGCCCGCTGGGGATGGACGCCGTCTACCATGTAAGTTGCATCCGTAAAGAGGTCCTTGAGGTCAACGCACTCCAGACCCTTTTCGGATGCTATTTGCTGTATGGCGGGCCTCACACCGTCTTCCATGATATCGGCATGCAGACCCAGGAAGGGGATGCTGATGAGCATGATAATCCGGATGGGGGCAATGAGAATGACCCGCGGATGGGAGGGGAGCTGCAGGTAGGAATCCACCAGCGCACTGTAGTCTCTCCGGAAAATCTCCGGATCCCAGTTCCGGTGCTTGGTGTCGTTGGTGCCCAGCATAAACAGGACAATGTCCGGGTTCCACTCCAGACTCCTTGCATACACGCGTTTTTTCACGTACGGGGTATCGGCATCAAACCGGGCCGCGGCATCGTTGTATCCAAAGTTACGCACTTCGTAGGCTTCTCCCAGCATTTTCTGCAGCAGGGAAGGGTAGCTGTCCCGCCTGGGGTTCAACAGTGTGAAACCCCAGGTAATGCTGTCTCCTATGCACGCAACCTTGATCATGGCCGCAAAGTTAACGATTGTGCATCTATTAGCCAACGAAAATCATTACATTTGTGGCATGGAGAAAAAAAGATCGGCCATTATCATTGGAGCCACCTCCGGAATCGGGAGGGAGCTGGCCCGTCGTCTGCTGGGGCAGGGCTGGAAAGTAGGGATAGCCGGAAGAAGAAAGGACCGCCTGCAAGAGATCCAGAGTCAATTTGGGGCCGATCAAGTCTTTCAGGCCGATATGGACATCACCCAGCCAGCAGCCACGGCAGCGCTGGACCGGCTGCTGGAACAGACGGGAGCGCCCGACCTGTTTCTCCATGTCTCCGGCGTCGGGTACCAGAATCCCGGCCTGGACGAGGCCGTAGAGATGCAGGTGATCCAGACCAACTGCGACGGCATGGTGAGGATGGTCTCCCACTTTATCTATTTCGTAAAGTCCTCCGGGGCCTATGGTCCGAACCATAAGGCGCACATTGCCGTGGTCACTTCCGTGGCCGGAACGGCGGGGCTGGGGATTGCGGCGGCCTATTCGGCCTCCAAAAAGATGCAGAGCACGTATCTGTCGGCCCTTTCCCAGCTGGCCCGGATGCAGCAGCTTCCGGTAATCTTTTCCGACATCCGCCCGGGCTTTGTAGCCACCGAAATCCTAAGCGGAAGCCATCATTACCCGCTGGTGATGACGGTCGAAAAAGCCGGCTCCCACATCCTGCGAGGGATCCGGAGGAAGCGTCGCGTCATTACGTTTGACTGGCGGTTCCGGGCGCTATCGGCCCTTTGGCGAATCATTCCCAGAGGAGTATGGGAGCGGCTGCGTTTTATTAAAACTAGAAACTAAAGCCGGGAAATGTTGTATATTCGCTATCATCTTCTCGCCTTGCTGGTTGTGGCCATCTGGGGTGTTACTTTCGTATGTACCAAGGTGCTCATCGGGGCCGGAATGGCTCCGGCATCCATCTTCTTTTGCCGATTCGTTCTGGCCTACACAGGCATCTGGGCCTACACATTCATTGCCGGGAAGGAGCGCAAAGTTTGGAACGGGTGGAAGGATGAGGGAGTTTTCCTCCTTCTCGGCGTTACCGGCGGGTCGTTGTATTTTCTCACGGAGAATACGGCTCTTGTGTACACGCAGGCCAGTAATGCCGCCTTTCTGGTGGGGACCGCACCCTTATGGACTGCTGTCCTGACCCTCCTTTATAGCCGGATTGGGAAGGGAAGATTCGCTGACAACCTGGAGAGGATTCACATCGGGTGGCCACTCATTGGAGGAACGTTGCTGGCCCTTTGCGGAATGGGGATCATGGTCTTTGAAGGGACCCGTATTCAGCTGTCTGCAAAGGGTGACCTCCTTGCCATCGGTGCCGCCCTGTGCTGGGCTGTCTACAGTCTCTTCATGGGAGAAATGACACGCGAGTACGGAACGCTTACCGCAACACGCAAAGTATTCCTCTATGGTCTTTTAACTATCATTCCGTTCCTCGGTGGATGCAAGGATTCCTTCTCGAAGGACATCCTCATGCAGCCTACCGTATGGGGAAATCTGCTTTTCCTAGGCCTGGTGGCTTCTCTGGCGTGTTTTCTTGCCTGGAACCTTGTGATGGACCGACTCGGGAATGTGACTTCGACCAACTACGTGTACCTGAATCCCATTTTCACGCTGCTTTCTGCGATGGTTTTCCTTGGCGAGCGACTGACGCTGGCCGGAGCTATGGGGGCGGCCGCCATTCTTTTGGGCATAATCTGGGCAGGGAAAAGGAAAAATACCCTTTGAAGAGTTCCTGAAGCGCTAAAGAAGCGGTCCGGCAGAGTAAACGGCGTCTGCTATAGCCTCTTCCACCAGACTGGCCGAAAGGGCGCCCACGGCGTTCAGGTTGGCCGTAACCTTGTCTGCCTCAGGGCCTACGGAGATGGAATAGACCGTATCACCGTCTGCCGTTGTAAAGGCGGGCTTGATACTTCTTGCGAGGCCGGCCGATGCCATCTGGGAGAGGTGCTTGAGCTGGGCAGGGGAGAAGTCCCCATTGGTGAATACGGCCACAAGGGTAGTATTGGTAGTACCGGAGGGGGTACTGATAAACAGGTTTTCTTCGGCCGTCTGCAGCAGGGTAGTGTAGGAATCGGTCTCCTTAGATTGCATACCGGCTATTTTCTTTCCTTGGTAGTAGATATCTCCGTAGCTGTTCAGAACCACGGCAACTCCAATCTGGAGAGCCCCCATCTGAACGGCGGCATACCCGATACCGGCTTTCTGGGCCAGAGCTAATCCGGCCGCTTTACCCACGGTGGCTCCTGTTCCGGCGCCAGCGCTGCCGCTATGAGGGGTATTAGCGGCAAAGGACGCCTCGCAGGCTGCGTAACCCATTTTTTCGTCCGGACGGACAGAAGCGCTGCGATACCCAAGGTCGTAGATACAGCTCTGGCACACGAGGGGAACCAGGGCGCTGCCGGTTTCGTATCCCTCTCCGTGCTCTTCCAGGCAGCGCGCTACGCCGCCAGAAGCCGCCAGGCCATAGGCCGAACCTCCCGAGAAGACCAGGGCGTTGATGGGATGGTTGCGTTCCACGGCAATCACTTCCGTTTCCCTGGAAGCCGGGCCGCCGCCGAAGATTTCTACCGCAGCCCGTCCCGGAACCGTCAGGCGGAACACCGTCACGCCCGTTCCCGCCGCATCATCCTGAGCATTTCCAACGCTCACTCCCCGGATATCCGAGAAGGGGATGGTCTTCAGCCCCTGTGCCATAAGGGCCGATACCATCAATACTCCAAGAAAGGTCGAAAGAATCTTTTTCATAGCGAAGATGTCTTTATATTTAACAAAGATACACATTTATTGGATATGTGTTTCCGGGATTGGTACAGGCTGTGACATTTGTGGTTGGTGACGGCCGTTATCAAAAAGATTCTCCGTCAGGACAGCCGGACACCACGGAGCCGTTTTCGTGTCCGCGAGCCGATTTTTTGGCCGCTCGGACACCAAAAGGGGTGTTTCCGTGTCCAACCTCCCACTCCCTGGACCGTTAGACCAGGTCTGGGGATGTACTTCGGGCACCGCCGCCGCACTATACGCACTGCGGCGGCTACAGAACAAAAGTTTCACGAGCTCCATGAAAGGGCTCGTGAAACTTTTGTCTGTTGCCAAA
>CAMVJR010000049.1 GCA_947167855.1 uncultured Bacteroidales bacterium | reverse complement strand
ACGGCTCTGTCTGGTGCGACCTCACGGCCGACGGCCTGGACCGCAAGCTGGTGCTTCGCGGAGACGGCACGTCCGTATATATCACCCAGGACCTGGGCACCGCCGAGCGCCGTTTTGCCAACTACAAGCTGGACTCCCACGTATATGTTGTAGGTAACGAGCAGGATTACCACTTCCAGGTGCTCAAGCTCATCCTCAAAAAGCTGGGCTTTGACTGGGCCGACCAGATTTACCACCTCTCCTACGGTATGGTGGAGCTGCCGGAAGGCAAGATGAAGTCCCGCGAGGGAACGGTGGTGGATGCCGACGACCTCATCCAGAGTATGTATGAGGAGGCCAAGAAGACTTCCGAAGAAAGCGGCAAGCTGGCCGATATGGACGAGGTGGAGAAAGACGCCCTGTACCACATGATTGGCCTGGGTGCCCTGAAATACTTCATCATCAAGGTGGATCCCAAGAAGACCATGCTCTTCAACCCCAAGGAATCCATCGACTTCAACGGCAACACCGGTCCCTTCATCCAGTACACCCACGCCCGTATCTGCAGCATCCTGCGCAAGTCCACCGTGCCTTACGGCCCGGAGGACATCAACGCCTCCGTGGAGCCTTCGGCCAAGGAAATCCGCCTCACGCAGCTGCTAAGCCTGTACCCGGGCAAAGTGGCCGAAGCCGGCGCCGCCCTGAGCCCTGCCATCATTGCCAACTACGCCTACGAGCTGGCCAAGGAGTTCAACCAGTACTACCACGACACCCCCATCCTCAAGGAGGAGAATGAGGCCGTGCTGAAGTACCGCCTGGAACTCATTGACGTTCTGGCCCGGACGCTCCGAAGCGCCATGAAACTCCTGGGAATCGACCTCCCGGAAAGAATGTAAAAAGAATCCCGGAAGCTGGTAAACTTCCGGGATTTTTTATAGGGGTTGGGGATTAAAAGCCGCCGCCGAAGCCGCCGGGGCCGCCAAAGCCACCAGGGCCGCCCATGCCGCCACCGGGACCGCCCATGCCGCCACGGGGACCGCCCATGCGCTGCTGGCGCTCTTCTTCCTTCTTTTTCTGGTCTTTGCGATAGGCCTTGAACTGGTCTTTGGTGAGGATGGCCTTCAGGGCCTTGTCATAGGCCTTCTGGTCCTTGTCCATCTGGGCCTGCTTTTCCTGCATCTGGGCCATGCGCTCCTGCATCTGCTCAAAGAATTCCTGGCGCTCGGCATCGGTCATGTTGCGGGGATCCTTTCTTTCTCCATTAGCCTGGCCGAAGCCCTCGAAACGGAATTCCAGTTTGCCGTCGTACTGTTTGTTGAGTTCCAGGACGGAGGCCTCCTGTTCGGGGGTGAGGTCGTAGTCCTGGGCCATCTGGGCCGTCTTTTCTTCCGGGGTCAGAACTTTGGGTCTTTCAGGCCGGCCGCCCTGAGGGGGCTGCTGAGGCTGCTGAGCAAAAAGGGTTGCGGTGCCCACAAGAAGTGCGGCGAACGCGGTCATCAGGTTTTTCATACACTAATTATTAATTAACACTGAGCGCATTAATAGCAAAAAGAATACCAAAAGCTATTCTGCGAAAAGCTTCAGGACACCTTTAATGACTTCGTCCATCTGGGCCGATGTCTCCAGGGGGAAGCCGAAGGCTGCTACGCGGTAGCCTTTCCCGTTATAGAGGGTGGCGGCCGGGATGTTGGTGCCTTCGTACCGGAGCAGCACGCGGCTGTCCTTGCCGGCAGGGGCTATGCCGTCGGCATTGTCTACCTTGTAGATGAGCGGAGACCAGGCGCGGTTGTAACTGACCAGCGGCATTCCGCTCTTGGCCTGAGGCTTGGCAAAGCCGGAGACGTCTCCAAAGTTGGTAACCCAGTCGTAGCCCAGCACCTGCTTGATGAACGTGCGGGTGCTTTCCGGGGCCTTGGGAACGCCGGGATACAGGTGGTCCCAGGCATCCGTGGCAATGTAGGAACCGGAGAGGAGCACATGTCCGCCGCGGGTGGTGTAGGTCTTAAGGGCATTCTGGAGGTCGTGGGTAAAGACCGTGTACTTGTTGGGAACGGCCCCGCGGCCCACCTGGGTGGTGAGCTGCTTGCCGCAGATGAGGTCTACGGCCCAGGCGTCGGTGCCGCCGGTGAAAGCTTCGGCCGAAGAAGACTCAAATGCATAGCCGGCCTCCAGCACGGCGCGGCCGTGGCGGTAGACAAAGTCAAAGTCGTTACCGGCGATCTGGGTGCCGCACATATCCGTGTAGGAGCCGCCAAAGCCGGGGTTGTCGTCCGATACGTACTCGGAGTTGCGGTCGTAGTTGAATACCGTTCCGGCCATCAGGATGTCCTTGCCCCACGGGACGCCGCTTTCCAGGTTGTCCGTAAAGCCGGCGTACTGCGGCGTGTCAAACCAGGTAGGGGCCGATACGCGGGTAAAGTTGTTCACCACCAGTACCTTCCGGGTGTTGGCCGAAGGGAAGCCCGCCGCCAGGATCTCCGACGGGAAGCTTTCTCCGCCGGCGTTGCAGGCGGTGATCTTGAAGCTGTAGACGTGGCCTTCTTCCAGCGGCAGCGTGCAGGTGTTTTCCTTTACCTGGCGGCCATTGTCAAAGCCGCCGTCGTCCATTCGCGTATAGACCTTGAAATAAGTAGCCTGGGCGGTGGGCTCCAACGGGTCGCGGGTTTCGGCCCAGTTGAGGGTCACCTGGTGGGTGGAGTCCAACTTGGCGCTAAAGGCGTGCACCGGGAGGGGCTGCACGGCGTAGGGAACGCCGTAGCGGGCGCTCAGGAATTTGAGGATGCCCTTGTACACGGCGCGGCAGGCGTCAAAGCGGAAGCTCGGGTCCATGCCGTAGCGCATGTCGGCGAAGTTCTGGTGGGAGAGGAGTTCCAGCAGCAGGGCCGGCACATTGGGGGTGCGGCTCTCGCTGTAGCTGCGGTCCCACGTTTCGCGGCGGCTCCAGTTGGGCTCATACAGGGTGCGGATATCTTCCACCACCTGGGTCTGCACCAGGTCGCACAGGAGGCGGGAACTCAGACGCTTTTCTCCGCTCGGGAATACTTCGGCCCCTTTGTTCTTTAAAGTATAGATAGCCAGGGTGCCGATGATGGAATCGTTAGGAGTAATGCCGGCATCCGTGTGGAAGGCCAGCGACAGGTCAATGGGGATGCGCCTTCCCGGTGCTTCCGGATTCACGCGCGAGCCGCCGGTGATTTCCTGCACCCATGCGCCGCGGCTGGCGTATTCTTTGGTGTACTCGGAGTCCCATTCGTCCGTGATGGCAAGGTCTATTCCGCTGTACTGCAGGTTGTATAGGGCGCCCTCGATGTAGGCGGGCAGGCCGGAGATTTCTCCGCCCCTTTCTACCTTGCCCATGCCGCCGCCAAAGCGTACGGCATCGGCCGTTACTACGCCCAGGTCGGAGGAGAGGTTGGTGAGTTCCACAAAGCCCTGGCTGCCCTTGTCAAAGAGGTAGGTGCCCAGGTAAATCCACATGCCGCCGCCCATCTGCTGGTTCACGTGCTTGAGCGTTTCTCCGCCCAGGTGATGGATGGTATAGCGGGCGTCGGAAGTGCTTTCCGGCAGGGTTTTGTAGCTTACGTATACGGCGTAGTTGCCTTTCTCTTCGATGGTAGGCCGCCAGATAATCCGGGCCGGCGTTTCGCCCTCGCGGGCGGTATGGATCTTTCGGGCCGATCCTTTGCCGAAGGGGAAGTCGTAGCCCTTGTACACGGCGCTGAAATCGGCAAAGCCGGTGCCGGCATCTTCCCATTCGCCGGTCTCCTGGTACTTGCCCCGGGAGCGCACGGAAGGCGTTCGGCCTTCTGTAAAGGCGGGGTCATTGTCGCATACCACCTCGCGGGTCTGGATGTCCCGCTCGCGCGGGGTGAGCACCACGGCGCCCGCGTTCTCCAGCATGGGAATGAGGAAGGGGAGTACGTAGCTCTGGGTGTAGACGTCCTCCAGCGTGCGGTGATTGGGCGAGCGCTGCCAGTCCCAGAGGCCGGTCTCGTCGTTGAAATAACGGCCGTGGCTCTGCCAAAGGGCTATGTGGCGGCCGCTCAGGCCCATCGGCCATTCATCGGCCCCCTGTACCAGGGGAGTCCCTTTGGGCTCCTTGACACGGAACGGGGTTTCCAGCGCGCTGCCGTCGTTGCCCACGGCGGGCTGGGTGATGTGGGCCAGCCGGATGCCTTTGGCGTAGAGGTTTCCTACCTTATACTTGCCCAGCTTGGATTTGCCCAACTCTTCAATCTGTTCCGTAAGCCAGGTGATGTCTCCCTTGCGGTAGGGCTGGCCCAGGAGGTTCTGGGAGAAGTAGAAATCCAGCGCGTTGCCCCGCACGATCACCTTCTCCAGTTTGAAGCGGGTGGTTACACCGGTGCGGCGTTTGAGCCGCTGCTGTAAAGAGTCTGTTACGGTATTGAAATCCCGTGCCTTGGGAGTCTGGGCCGGGCTGGGAAGAAAAGCCAGCACCAGGGCGAGGGAAAGAAGGAGTCGTTTCATTTTTTCTGTTTACTGAGGTCCCATAGAATGACCAGGAGGGTACTCAGGGTGATGGCCAGGGCGTCGGCCAGGAGGTCCCAGGGGTCTCCGCTTCGGTAGTCCGTCAGGTGTGCTTGTCCCCATTCCGTGGCAAAAGCCAGCAGCAAGCCCAGCACCCAGGTGATGCCGGAGAAGAGGAAGGTGGATTTGTGCGTATCCGTGAACCGGTCAAAGGCCAGGAAGGCCAGGATGGGGAAGGGGAAGAACATGCAGAAGTGGACCAGTTTGTCCGACGGGATGCCCAGGAAAGACCAGGGGATATCCGGCGTGTTCTCAAACTTTCCGAAGCACAGATACAGCACGGCCAGCAAGTAGAGGACAAAGCCGTACTGGAATACCTTTTTGAGCGAGATTTTCATTATTTCAGAAGCAGTTCGCCAAAGAATTCGGGCCGATGGAAGTCCGGCTTGGGGGTGTCAATGGGACTCCAGCTCAGGTAGTGGGGATGGGCGGTCTTGTCCCCGCATTTGTAGAAATTGGCGCGGATGCTCTTCGGGAGATGCTTGGGATCTACGCCGATGAGCTGGAAGGGAATGACCACGCCTACGCGCCAGGTCTGGATGCCGTCCTTGTCTAGAGGACCGCCTTCCAGGTGGCCGAAGCGAAGAATCTGTTCCATCTGCTCCTGAGGTCTCCGGGTACGGCCTTCGCGGACGGGACCGTAGCAGGCGAGAACCTTTCCCAGGGCGTTGATCTCGAAGTTGTAATAATCGGCCTTATTCGGGTCCTTGATGAACACTTCCACGCAGCTGTCTTCCCACTGGCGGCCGTTGTCCGTGAGGTTCTGGGCTCTGAGGTCCAGGCCGCTCACGCGGAAATCCACCACCAGGGCATCCTGGGTGCGGGCCACACGGCCGCTGCACAGGGGAGCGTAGGGGAAGGTCTCCGGCCAGTTCACACATTCTACATCGAAGCGGGCACCACCCAGTTCCAGGGCGGTATCCAGGTCTTGGTTCTCGATCTCTACCAGAGGGACGTTGATTGTATTCATCATAGGGCTTGCATGTCGTAAAGTTTCTTGTAATAACCACCCAGGGCTATGAGTTCCTCGTGCTTGCCGCGCTCCACAATCTGGCCTTCATGCAGGACCACAATCTCGTCGGCGTGGCGGATGGTGGACAGACGGTGGGCAATGGCAATGGTGGTGCGGGAGGTCATGAGGCGGTCCAGGGCATCCTGTACGGCGCGCTCACTCTCCGTATCCAGGGAGGCGGTGGCCTCGTCCAGGATGAGGATGGGCGGGTTCTTGAGGATGGCCCGGGCAATGGAAAGCCGCTGGCGCTGGCCTCCCGAGAGCTTGGAGCCCCGGTCTCCAATGTTGGTCTGGTAGCCTTCTTCCTTCTCCATGATGAAGTCGTGGGCATTGGCAATCTTGGCGGCCGCTATGACATCGGCCTCCGTGGCGCCTTCTACGCCAAAGGCTATGTTGTTGAAGATGGTGTCGTTAAAGAGGATGGGCTCCTGGTTCACGTTGCCCATGAGGGCGCGGAGGTCTTTCACCGCTACGTTGCGGATGTCTTTTCCGTCCAGGGTGATGCGGCCGCCGGTGACGTCCCAGAAGCGGGGGATAAGGTCTACCAGCGTGGATTTGCCGGCGCCGGATTCTCCCACGATGGCGATCATGCGGCCGCGGGGGATCTCCAGGTTCACGTCTTTGAGGATCTGTCGGCCGTTTTCGTAGGAGAAGTTCACATTCTCAAAGCGGATGCTCTGGGTAAAGCTGTCCAGCTTTTCGGGGGTCTGGGGATCCTTGATGGGGTTTTCGGCCTCCAGAACTTTATTGATGCGCTCCATGGAAGCCAGGCCCTTGCGCACGCCGTAGGTGGCGCGGGACAGTTCCTTGATGGGCTCGATCACAGAGTAGAGGATCACCATGAAGTAGATGAACGTGGAAGCGTCCATGAACCGGGAAGAGCCGATGAGGCTTTTTCCGCTGATGATCATGACGCCGCCCACGCAGAGCACGATCATGATCATGATGGTGCCCAGGAATTCGCTCACGGGGTGGGCGGTGGCCTGCCGCGTGTTCACGCGGGCCAGTTTGCGGCGCATGCGGTCTGTGATATCCTGGAAGCGGCGGGACATGGTTTTCTCCGCGTTGAAGGCCTTGATCACACGCAAGCCGCCCAGGGTTTCGTCTACCTGGCTCATGGTGTCGCTCCAGAGGGCCTGGGCTTCCAGGGACGAGCGGCGGAGCTGCTTGCCAATCACGCCCATCACCCACACGAAGGCGGGGGCAAACACAATGGTGAAGACCATCATCTCCGGGCTGATCCAGGTAAGGAACCCAAAGTAGATGACAATGAGGATGGGGTCCTTGATGAGCATCGAGAGGGAGGCGATGATGGAGTTCTCTACCTCCGACACGTCTCCGGTGATGCGGGCTATGATGTCTCCCTTGCGCTCTTCCGTGAAAAAGCCGATGGGGAGGCTCAGGATCTTGTCGTAGATGCGGCAGCGGAGTTCCCGTACGATGCCCGTGGAGATGGGGATCATGACGGCGTTGGAACCAAAGTAGCAGCTGGTCTTGAGGGCCGTAAAGAAGATCATTACGCCCGCCAGCATGAACAGGGTGTTACCGGCTCCGTAGGTGGCGGCCAGGTCCGAAACGTAGTAGTAGAAATTGTTGATGATCTTGTCCTTGAGGCCCAGGTCGCTGTTCCAGGGAACGAACTCGTACACCGTGCTGTCCACCTTGAACAGGATGTTGAGGATGGGTACCAGGATGGCGAAGGAGAAGATGTTGAAGACCGCGCTGAGGATGTTCAGCAGCACGGCTCCGGCCAGATATCCTTTATAGGGAGAGGCGTATTGCCTCATCAGTTTCAAGAAATCTTTCATATCGTACAAAGATACGAAAAAAATGCCTATCTTAGGCTGCTTTTACGAAAACGACACTATGACAAAACACTTCTTCAGAACGGGAGTGGCAGGCCTTCTGACCGTGGCCGCACTGGCCGGATGCGGAAAGACGCCGGAACCGGAACCCGATCCCACTCCCCAGCCCGACAACAGAATTTCCCTGACACCCCTGTCCCAGATGACCTTGAAAGAAAAGGTGGGCCAGCTGTTCACCATTCCGCCGGAAGACCTGGTTCCGGGTGCTTCCGGATATCTGACCCAGGGCTCCGCTACCATGAAGGAAACCTTCAAGGATTATCCCTGCGGCGGCATCATCCTGTTTGCCGGAAATATCAAGAACCCTTCACAGATCAAGGAATTCAACAGCTTCCTGCACGGCCTGGGCAACTACCCGATCATCTGCGTAGATGAGGAAGGCGGCCGGGTGGCCCGTATTGCCAAAAACAGCAACTTCAACGTGCCCACCTACAAGAGCATGGAGGAAGTGGGTAAGACCGGAGATCCCCAGAACGCCTATAACGCCGGTGACCGGATTGGTACCTACCTGCTCAATTACAGCTTTGACATAGATTTTGCCCCGGTGAGTGACGTCAATACCAACCCGGAGAACGTGGTCATCGGAGACCGCGCCTTTGGGTCGGATCCCCAGCTGGTGGCCAATATGGCTTCCCAGTTCCTCAAGGGCCTCCAGAACAATAAGGTAGAAGGCTGCCTCAAGCATTTCCCCGGCCACGGGGACACCTCCACCGACTCCCATTACGGTTATGCCGAATCCCTGAAAACCTGGGACCAGCTGGTCAACTGCGAGATGATCCCTTTCAAGAAAGGCATCGAGTCCGGAGCCCGGATGATCATGACCGCCCACATCTGCCTGCCCAACGTGGCGGGGGCGCAAATGCCTTCCACCCTTTCTCCCACCATCCTTCAGGACAAACTCCGCGGAGAGTTGGGCTATCAGGGCGTCATCATTACGGACAGCATGGGCATGGGAGCCATTACCAAGGAGTATTCGGCCGGAGAAGCCGCCGTCCTGGCCATCGAGGCCGGCGTGGACATGATGCTGATGCCGGAAAACTATAAAGAGGCTTTCCAGGCCGTTCTGGATGCCGTGGCATCGGGCCGTCTCACAGAAAAGATGATAGACGAGCGGGCCACGCGCGTCCTGGAGCTCAAAAAGAGCCTCCTCCGCTCCCGCGGACTCTTGAAAGAATAAGCTACAAAACCAGCAGCGGAGAGGCGATTCCTCTTCGCAATACACGAAGGTTCACGGCGCCGGGCTCTACACCGGCGGCCTCCAGCGCGCCCTTAGCGCTGGCGTAGGCCAGTTCCGGGGTGTTGTTGTTGCCGCTGAGGTGGCACAGGAACAGGTTTTTGAGGCCCGGGTGCAGGAAACGGGGAATGGCCTCCGCACACGCGTCATTGGAGAGATGGCCGATGCCGTGGGAGATGCGGTCCTTGAGTTCCTGGGGATAGCTTCCGCCCAGCAGCATCCCTAGGTCGTAATTGGATTCAATCACTACCGTAGTGGCCTGGGAGGCCCACTCCAGGGCTTCCTCCGTGGCATGGCCCATATCGGTCATGAGCACAAAGAGCTCTTCTCCGCAGCGGATGGCATAGCCCACGCACTGGGTGGCGTCGTGCGGCACCACAAAGTACTGCACGTCAAAGTCTTCCGTTACGGGATTCCAGACGCCGGCCTGCAGGTCCTGGCGGCAGGGGCCCACCCAGTCGCGGGTGAAGGGATGGCGCAGCAGGGCTTCCTGCAGGATGGGCGTGGTCCACACGGGAGCGCTGACCCGCTTGCAGAAAGATCCCAGGGACCGGATGTGGTCTCCGTGGTCGTGTGTAATCAGGATGGCCGATATATTCTCATAGCCCAGATGCAGGGCTTCCAGCTCTTTCTTGATGCGGCGGATGCCTACTCCGGCGTCGATGAGAATGCCGGAAGAGGGGCCCAGAAGGAGGGAACAGTTGCCGCAGCTGCCGCTGGAAAAACTAACGAATCTCATCACGGCCGGTTCTCCTCTTCACAATAGCGGCCGATGACGCTGTAGGCGTCGTCTATTCCCAGTTCTCCGGCACGGGACAGGTCTATGCACCCCTTCTCCTTGTCTTTCAGATAGATGAGCACCAGGCCTCGGTTAAAGTAGGCGCTGCCCATCCAAGGGTACAGTTTGATGGCCTTGTCATAGCTGTCGATGGCTTCCACAAAGCGGGAGCTTAGGCAGTAGAGGTTGCCCAGGTTGAACTGGATATAAGGGAAGGAAGGCAGCAGGGCGGCGGCGGATTCCATATCGGCCAGGGCCTCCGAATAGTCGTATTCACGGGTTACCTGTTCCCGCACCCGGGCGCGGGTATTGCCGCGGTCGTCCATGGTGAGGGTCTGTACGTTGGACTCGAAGGAGGCAATGAATTCGATCATTTCGGCCCTTAAGGCTCCCCGGTTCATCAGGAAGAAGGCCTTGTAATAATTGGCGTACGGCTCCTTCTCGTCGGCCTCCACAGCGTTGGAGTAATGCAGCAGGGCCGATGAGTACTGCTTGAGCCCCGCCTCCTGCAGAGCCTTGAAGAACTCTCCCTTCACGGGCTGGGTAAGCACCGGCGAGGTGATGGGGATGTTGTCCGTCCCGGATACCACCGCCACCGGCAGCGGGGCGTTGGCTATGAAGGTGTCCAGCAGGCGGTTCTCATAGCGGTGGGCCAGGGCGTAGTTGGTGGCATCGGTCTGCTCCACCACGGCAAAGCGGTAGAGGGGCTTGAGGTTGATGTCCACGTCGCGGTGGCGCAGCATCTCGTCTTCGAAGCCGCCGCTGCGGGCAAACTCGGCGTCAAAGGCCAGCAGGTTGCTGTACTTCTTGGTGGTGTCGGAGAAGTCGGCTCCTCCGGAGGTGGCCGATTCGTATTCGGCCACTTTTCTGCGGGCTATGCGGTAGTCCTCCTTGGAGGCACGCGTCATGCCCATCTGCAGTTCCACGTACGCGCGGTTCTGGTAGGCTTTGGCAAAGTCCGGATACAGTTCGATGGCTTTGTTATAGTCGGCCAGGGCGTCGTCCCAGCGTTGCATTTCAATGAAATAACCGGCGCGGTTGAAGTACGCCAGCACGTTGCCGGGATTGATGGCAATCACGCGGTCCATGTCTTCCAGGGCACCTTCGTAATCTCCCACCTGGGCGCTCAGGAGGCTTCGGTTGTAGAGGGTGAGGGCGTTGCCGGGCTCATATTTGAGCACGGTGTTGAGGTCCTGCATGGCGTCCTTGAGCTCTCCCTTGTCGGCCCTGACCAGGGCGCGCTGGAAGTACGCCAGCGTAACGGTAGAGTCCAGCTCGATGGCTTTGTCCAGGTCGGACAGGGCGGCATCGTAATGCTTGCGGGAGGCCTCCAGTCCGCCGCGGCGGAGGTAGCCTTCCGGCTCAAAACGGTCTATCTTGATGGCCTGGTTATAGTCTGCCAATGCCTTGAGCGTATCCCCCATGAAGAGGTAGGAGGCGCCGCGGTTGAGGTACGAGGCCGGATCCTTGGGCTCCTGGCGGATGTACTTGTCAAAGTCCGAGACGGCCCGTTCGAACTGGCGGCTCAGGAAGTAGGTGACGCCGCGCGTAAAATACAGGCCAGAGGATCCGGGCCGAAGCTTGATGGCCTGCTCCAGGTCCTGGAGGGCGCCATCGTAGTTGCCGGTCCGGCTCTCCGTGATGGCACGATAGTGGTAACCGGAGGTGAACACCGGGTTCAGGCGCACGGCGGTGGAGAAATCGGCCTTGGCGCCGCGGATGTCTCCCAGGTTGTACTTGGCAATGCCGCGGTAGAAGAAGGTCCAGTAGTCTGTAGAGTCCAGTTGGGCCAGGATATTGAAATTGGATACGGCCTCGCTCAGGCGGCCGTCCTGCAGGGCCGCGCGGCCCCGGAAGGAAAAGACGTCTTTATCGTACTGGGCGTGGGCGGCCAGAGGCAGCAACAACGCGAAAAGTATGGCGATTGAGCGGATTTTCATCAAAAAAATTTTCATTTCAGCCACGAAATATCTAATTTCGCGCCAAATGACAAAGATAAGAAAATATTTCATAATATTTTTTCTCACGCTCTGCTCTTCCGCCGCAGCGCAGCGCTATACCATCAGCCCCATCAATGCAGACCAGGTCCTGAATCAGGAGAAGATCCAGGCCAATGTGGAGTACCTGTGCTCGCAGGAACTGGGGGGTCGCGCCACCGGTACGGAAGGCGGCCGTAAAACCGCCGCCTGGCTGGAGGGAGAGTTCCGCATCCTGGGCCTCAAGCCCCTGGGAGGCGCCTGGCTGCATGGCTTCAGCACCAACGACGGCATGGCCCGCAACGTGATCGGCCTCATTCCCGGCAGCGCTACGCCCGCCCGTTATATGATCCTGATGGCTCACTTTGACAACCTGGGCACCCTCAACGGCACCTTCTACCCCGGGGCCGACAGCAACGCCTCCGGCGTAGCCGCCCTGCTCCAGGTGGCAGAGATGATAACCCAGATGAATACCTGCCGCAAAATCTACCGCCACGGTCTCATCGTGGTGGCCCTGGATGCCAAGGAAAAGAACCAGGCCGGGGCCGAAGAACTCTGGCGGCAAATATCGGCCGGTAAACTCCTGGACCCTGTATCCGGACAGCCGGTGAGTCCTTCGCAGATAGACCTGGTCATCAACCTGGACCAGCTGGGCTCCACCCAGGCCCCCATCACGGAAGGCCAGGACCGGTATCTGATGATGCTGTCAGAAGAGTCCTCCGGCCGTCGCAGCTCGCTGGAAAGCGCCAACCGGGATGCCGGCATCGGCCTGCAACTGGGGTATGATTATTACGGAAGCAAGGATTTCACGCGGCTCTTCTTCCGCCGCATCAGCGACCAGCGCGTATTCCTGGAGCACAATATCCCCGCCGTGATGTTCACCTCCGGCATTACCCTCCTGAACAACAAGCCCACGGACAATCCCGCCTCGCTGGACTACGAAGTCCTCAAAGACCGGGTCCGCCTGATCTTCCGCTATCTGGACAAAGTGTTGTAATTGATACATCCGGAGGATGGTTGGCTATAACGGATAAATCCCGGCCCCTACAAAGTCGATGAGGGCCTGGGGTTCTATGCAGATTTGCAAGCCGCGGACGCCGGCGCTTACGTAGATGGTGTCCCAAAGGAGGGCACTCTCGTGGATGAAGGTGGGGAAGGGCTTTTTCATGCCGATGGGGGAACAGCCGCCGCGGATGTAGCCGGTGAGGG
>CAMVJR010000048.1 GCA_947167855.1 uncultured Bacteroidales bacterium | reverse complement strand
GAATCTGCAAGTCGACAGGGTGTTCTTTTCTTGAAACTGCAATACGGATTGCGGGGGCGGATGGCTAAATTGCATTATGAAAACGAAGGCCATATTGCAAAGATATCAATTATAGCCTTACACCTCTTCCAGATACTTCACCTCTTTACCGTGAGCCACGGCGTATTCAATTTCGCTACCTGCGGAATTAATTCGGTGCGAAGATACAATTTATTTAATTATCTTTACAACGTTATAATCACAGTGACTATGAAAAAAGTATTTCTTGTATTGGCTTCGGCCCTGGTACTTTGGGGCTGTTATAAAGATAATACCCCCGTCCGGCAGGCCGATTGGCTGGAGCGCACGGCAGGCTTTCAGGACAAATACGAGTTGGAGCAGCTGGTGGTGTTAAGCCGCCACAACATCCGTACGCCCATGGTTGGGAAGGGTTCTGTCCTTACACGGCTCACCAATCCGGCTTACCAGTGGTTCCAGTGGGAAGACCCTGCCAGCCATCTTACCGACAAGGGGGAACGGCTGGAGGCCAACATGGGTGCCTTCTTCCACGAATGGCTCCAGAACGAAGATTTCATAGGCCGATACAACGCCAACCCGGCCTCGTACCGCTTTTATGCCAACGCCAAACAGCGCTGCCAGAAAACCGCACGCACTTTTGCCGATGCCGTGCTGCCCGGATCCAATCCCGAGGTGGAAATGAAGGTGGCCTTTGACACTATGGACCCCGTCTTTAATCCGCAGATTACCAAATTGTCTGCCGGATTTGCAGAAAAAGCCCAGCAGGAAGTGTTTGCCCTGATGGGAAACCTCAACGCCGGTGCCACCTACCAGTTCAGCCTCATCGAAGATATTATAGACATCGCCCATTCTCCGGCTTATCCGGACACCACGTCCTTTGCTCAGTTCCCTTCGGCCATTGGGTATAAGGTGAACGCCGAACCGTATATGACCGGCGGCCTTAAAATGGCCTGCTCCGTGGCCGACGCCCTGGTTCTTCAGTATTACGAGGAACCGGACGCGCGCAAAGCCGCCTTCGGACACGAGCTCCAAGAAGTGGATTGGACAGATGTCGCTCTCGTCGTGGCACGTTATCAGGATGCGCTGTTCTCGCCTTACTCGGTAGCCGTCAATGTGGCCCATCCGCTGCTGCAGATCATGCTCTCCGAACTGCAGATGAAAGACCGCTGCTTCTCCTTCCTCTGCGGCCACGATTCCAATATAGGCAGCGTACTGGCCTCCCTGGAAGCAGTTCCCTACGAGCTTCCTCAATCCATTGAGAAGAAGGTTCCCATTGGCTCCAAGATCATTGTGGAGAAGTTCAAGGCAAAAGACGGAACCGAATATGCAGACCTTTGGTTTGTCTATGCTTCTACCACGCAGCTTCGCGAAGAGCGCAAGATGTCTTACTCCTATCCGCCCATGGCCGTACGTCTACGGCTGAACGGTTTGAACGAGAATGCCGACGGACTCTACCTCCTCTCAGACGTAGAGCAGCGTTTCTCCAAAGCCATCAAGGCCTACGACGCTATTTAAATAAGGCTCTTACCAGCGCGGGAATATCGGCCACTTTCACTACCTCAATCCCTTCCGGCTTTTGGTCAAAGTGCGTATAGGAGCTCACGAAGATGCGTTTGAAGCCCACGCGGGCGGCCTCCACGGCGCGGCGGGCGGCCTGGGATACGGGCCGAATCTCTCCGCTCAGCCCCACCTCTCCGGCAAAGCACACGTCCGACGGGATGGCATAGTCGAAGGTGGAGGAAAGCACGGCGCAGATGACGGCCAGGTCGCAGGCAGGATCCGTGATGCGGAGACCGCCTGCCATGTTGAGGAAGACGTCTTTCTGCCCCAGCTTGAAGCCGGCACGGCGTTCCAGCACGGCCAGGAGCATATTCAGGCGGCGCACGTCAAAGCCCGTAGCGCTGCGCTGCGCGGTACCATACACGGCCGATGAAACCAGGGCCTGCACCTCAAAGAGGAAGGGCCGGTTGCCGTCCAGCATGGCGCTGATGGCTGTTCCGGACAGACCCGCCTCGTGCATGGGAATGAGCATTTCAGAGGGGTTGGCCACTTCCCGAAGGCCAGTCCCCGTCATCTCAAAGACGGCCAGCTCGGAGGTGGAGCCAAAGCGGTTCTTGATGCTGCGGAGCACGCGGTACGCACCGCGGTTCTCTCCTTCGAACTGCAGCACCACGTCCACGATATGTTCCAGGATCTTGGGGCCGGCAATGGTGCCCTCCTTGGTGATATGGCCAATGAGGATGACCGGAATGCCGGAAGACTTGGCAAAGCGGAGCAGCTGCGCCGCCACCTCTTTGATCTGGCTCACGCTGCCGGCCGTGGAATCCACGTGCTGACAGTACATGGTCTGGACGGAGTCTACGATCATGAGGTCGGGGGCCACTTCCTCGGCTTCGGCCAGGATGGCGCTCATGTCCGTCTCGCTGAAGATGAGGCAGTTGTCGCAGGAGCCGCCCAGGCGGTCGGCCCTCATTTTGACCTGCTTGACGGACTCTTCTCCGGTGACGTACAGCGTCTTCAACTCGGGCCTGTGCAGCGGCAACTGCAACGAGAGGGTACTCTTTCCGATGCCGGGCTCACCGCCCATGAGCACCAGGGAACCCTTCACGATGCCACCGCCCAGCAGGCGGTCTACCTCAGCCGATCCCAGCGAAACGCGGTCCTCCACGGTGGTGGACACGTCCTTGAGCGGCATGGGCTTGCGGGAGGCTCCGGGCACGGAAATGGCGCCGGACTTGGGACTGCCCGTGACCACTTCCCTTTCTACCATGGTGTTCCACTCGCCGCAGGCCGGGCATCGGCCCATCCATTTGGAGTACTCGTTGCCGCAGTGGGAACAGAACCACACGGACTTGGTTTTCTTGACCGCCGTTGCCATTTTACTTGAGAGCGTTGGCTACCTTATCCAGAACAACGGTGCCCAGGACAACGTTTCCGTCCGGGCCAATCACGTACTGGGAAGGAATCCACTTGACGTGATAGTCTTCGCTTACCGTAGACTTGTCCCGGTACAGCTGCACGCCGCCCAGCTCGTTTTCGGCCACATACTTCTTCCAGGCCTCAACGGTACGGTCCGAGGAAATGGAGACAAACACCACCTTGTTGGGGTCGGTCTTGGCCTGGAGTTCCTTGAGAGCGGGAACCTCGGCGCGGCAGTCGGGGCACCAGGAGGCCCAGAAGATGAGGACCACGGTCTTTCCGCGGAACTGGCTCATCTTGACGGCGTTGCCGTTGATATCGTTGAGGACGAACTCAGGGGCGGCAGTGCCGGGTTTCAGGAGGTCGGCTGCGTACTTGGCATCCAGATCTTCTTCCTGGGCAAACAGAGCGGCGCTCATCAGGAGCCCAAGGGCGAGGGCTAATACTTTTTTCATACGGGTCCGTTTTTATTTTCTGATAATTTCAATTTCTCCCCGGAGGCCCACCTTGAGAATCTGGGAGGCCTTGCCGGTGCTTTGAGTATCGATGGACGGGGGAACCACAAAGTCCACGGCGTCCTTGATCTCCTGCGGGATGTCGGAAAAACGCTGCGGCGTGGGTTCTCCGGAAATGTTGGCCGATGTGCTCACGATGGGCCGGCCCAGCTTGAACACCAGGTCCTTGCACCAGTCCATGAGGGGGATGCGGATGCCCACCGAGCCGTCTTCGGCCACGGTGTTGTGGGCCAGGTGCCAGCGGTCTCCGGGGGCATCGGCCTGTCCGCAGATGGCCTGCGGGTAGATGATGGTCATGGGGGCGTCGTTCACCTCCACCAGGTCCACTGCAATGGAGGGGACCTCCTTCACGTACTTGGCCACCATGTCCAGGTCACAGGCCAACAGGACCAGGGACTTGGAATCGGCCCTTTTTTTGATTTCATAAATCTTGGCCACGGCCTCGGGGTTGGTGGCGTCACAGCCCAGGCCCCAGACGGTATCGGTGGGGTACAGGATGGTTCCGCCTTCGCGCAGGACGCGCAGGGCCTCACTTTGTATCTCTTGCGGCTTCATAATACGTGGATATTACAGGGTAATGATCTGAGTACGCCACGTCTCCTACGGTATAGGAAACGGCGGTCAGGTCTTTGGGGTACAGGATATAGTCTATTCGGAGGAAGGGCCAGAGGGCGCGGTACGTGGCACCAAAACCGTGGCCCGCCTTTACAAAGGTGTCTTTTCTGCCGCGCAGCAGGCGGAAGTAGGTATAGGAGAGCGGGGTGTCGTTGAAGTCTCCCACCGCCAGCGAACGCATGGAGGCCAGGTTCATGCTCTGCAGCACGTGGGTCACCTGACGCGGCCGTTCGCGGATGGAACGGCGCATCTTGAGACCGGTCTCTTCCATGAAGACCTCGTCGCGGACGCCTTTGACCAGGGCACGGAGGGATATGTTGTAGCTCTCGAAATGGCAGTTGTAGATGCGCACCGTGCCGCTGTCCAGCTGAACGTCCGTCCAGATGGCCATGTTGGTGGATTTCTCAAAGACCTCCTTGCCACGGGCCACCACGGGGCGGCGGCTCAGCGTGAGGTTGCCGGCGCTGCCGGTCTTTCCGGTAAGGACGTAATACTCTGCCTTATAGCCCGGGAAATGCTCTTTGAGCCAGCGGTCCATCTTGACCTTGGAAGGGAGGTAGAACTCCTGCAGGCAGATGATATCGGCATTCTGCCGGAGGAGGTAGGCACTCACGGAATCGGCCACTTCCAGGCGGTCTTTGGGCTCTCCGTCGGCGTGGGCAAACAGGCCCACGTTGTAGGAAACCACCTTCAGGGACGGCGTTCCCTCAACGGATCGCCAGGGGAACTGGTAGTATCGGCCGGCAAAAAAGAGGGAGGGCAGCAGGACCAGCAGCAGCAGGCCCCGCATGGAGGAACGGCGGAACAGGGACCAGACAAACAGCCCCAGCGCAATGAGCAGAAAAACGGGATACAGCAGGCCGAAGAGGGTGAACAGCCAGGCCTTGGCCGGGTCCACCGCCACGGACAGGTAGCTGAGCAGCAACAGCCCTGACACCACCAGCGAGACGGTGCCAAAGGACAGGCGCGACAGCCAGTGCCGTTTCTTCTTCTCTGTCATTTACCAGGCGGTATACAGTTCTCCTTTCTTTTTCCAGTAACGGATCAGGAGCCAGCCAAAGAGGGCTCCGCCCAGGTGGGCAAAATGGGCCACGCCCATCTGCGTGCCGGTGATGCCGGTCACCAGTTCGATACCGATGAAGATGATAACCCACCATTTGGCATTGAGCGTGATGGGCGGGAAGATGAGCGTGAGCTTGGCCTCCGGGTACAGCATGGCAAAGGCCACCAGCACGCCGTAAATGGCACCGGAAGCGCCCAGCACGCCGGGAACACTGTTGTAGATAAGCTGCGGCTGAACCTCCGGATACTTCTGGATGAGTTGCTGCACCTGGATAAACTCTACGCCGGTGTGAAGGGCCACAGCGCCAAAGCCCGTGATAAAGTAGAACCACAGGAACTTCTTGGTGCCCAGCACGCGCTCTACCACCATACCGAACATGACCAGGGTGTACATGTTGAAGAAGATGTGGAAGAAGCCGTCATGCATGAACATATGCGTGAGGGGCTGCCACCAGCGGAATTCCGTGGACAGGGGGAAGGCCATGGAGAAGGTGCTCTTCATGAACACCGGATTGATGAGCGTGGCCACAAACATGATCACGTTCACAATGAGGAGGTTCCGGGTTACCGGGGGGATATTCTGCAAAAAACTGTTGTTTCCGGTCATGGGTTAAAATCTTTTTTCCAGTTCGTCGGCCGGGATAATGGCTATGATGCGTTTTCCGGCCGATGTAAATTCGGGGTTCTCGCTCTGCAGGAGGGCATCCAGCAGGCGCTGGGCTTCCAGCGGCGAGGTAATGGGACTGGCACTGCAGGCGCCCAGCACCGCAAACTGCTGCGCCAGGTTCTGCTCCATCACGCCCGGCAGGGCATGGTGCTCGTCCTTGAGGATGAGGAGGATATCGGCCAGGAGGCCTTCTACTACGCCCTGCTGGGCGCTGTAGCCTTCCGGCACGCCGCTCACCACCACGGTGTCGTTGCCAAAGGGCGCTATGTCAAAGCCCAGGCTCCGCAGCAGTTCCGAGTGCTCTTCTATGAGCAGCCGGCCTTCTACGCCCACGGGCACCTGCACCGGGAACAGCGCGGCCTGCGACACGTGCGCGTTGGCCGTAAGGGCTTTGAGGAAGCGGTCGTGCAGCAGGCGCTCCTGCGCACGGCGAATGTTCACGGCCATGATGCCGCCCGCACTCTGCGAGAGGATGTATTTGCCCTGGACAATCAGGATCTGCGAAGTGGGAAGGGTCCGGTCTTCAAACAGGGCGCCGTAGTTGTCGTTCTTGTCTACAAAAGACGCATAAGATGGCCGATCAGGAATGGGCTTGTCAGGCCCGGCTTGACCGGGCATCGGGTCAAAGGGGTTAAAGGAGAGGTCCACGCCTCCAGTGGGGATGGAAGAGGGCCGATAGTCTTCAAAGCGGGTTCCCATGACGGGGATGTCCCGGGCCTCGGGGTTGTCAAACTCGATGGATCCGGCTACGCCCACCTTGCCCAGGACCTCCTTCACGGCAGCAAACACCGTCTGGAAGAGGATCTGGTCTTCCTCGAACTTGATCTCTGCCTTGGTGGGATGGATGTTGACATCCACCGTGGAAGGGTCCACGTCCAGATAGATGAAATAGGACGGGGTGTAACCCTCAGGAATCAGGTTTTCGTAGGCTTTCATGACGGCCTTGTGCAGCAGCGGGCTGCGGAAGTAGCGGCCATTCACAAAGAAAAACTGGTTGCCCAGGGCCTTGCGGGCGCTCTCGGGCTTGCCCACATAACCCTGCACGTGGGCCAGCGTGGTGCTGGCCTCAATGTCTACCAACTCCCCTACCACCGCCGGGCCCAGGAGGTCCTGGATGCGGAACTTGAAACTGGGAGCCGGCTTGACCACGTGGATGTCTTTGCCGTTATGGGTCAGGGTGAAGGCAATGTCCGGACGGGTGAGCGCCACGCGCTGGAACTCTTCCACGATGTGCCTTAACTCTACGTTGTCGCTCTTGAGGAACTTGCGGCGGGCCGGGATGTTGTAAAACAGGTTGCGGACGGCGATATTGGTGCCCACCGGACAAGATACTTCCCGGGTGCCTTTGTTCTCCGAAGCCGCCATGGTCACTTCTACGCCCAGCTCGGCATCGGTCTGCCGGGTGCGGAGGGTAACTTCTGCCACCGCTACGATGGAGGCCAGGGCCTCCCCGCGGAAACCGAAGGTAAGGATGTGGTGCAGGTCTTCGGCCGATGCCAGCTTGCTGGTGGCATGCCGCTCAAAGCACAGGACGGCGTCGTCCGGCGTCATGCCGCAGCCGTTGTCGATAACCTGGATCAAGGTACGACCCGCATCGGCCACCACTACTTTGATGTCCGTTGCGCCGGCGTCTACTGCATTTTCCATCAGCTCCTTTACCACGGAGGCGGGTCTCTGGACCACTTCCCCCGCAGCAATCATGTCGGCAATATTTTTAGGTAATATCCTAAGTTCCATTACAGCATTTCAAAGAATTTGGCCATGTAGATGAGGACCACCACAATGAGGACCAGGGTGACCAGGGTGATGATGCCGTGGACCTTGCCCATGGAGGAGCGGGTTCTCTGGTAGTTACCATTACGGAAAGCGCCCCGCAGGCTGCTGCCGGGCACATATTCTCCGTCTTCTCGGGCTTTTTCGTTGGTGCCGTCCACGTCTCCGAACATCTGGCGCCGCTTCTCCTCTTCAGGGTCGTAATAGCGGGGCTTGTAGTTGAATACGCGATGCGGTTGGTTGCCAAAAAAACCAAAGTTGAACAAACTGGCCATAATGCAATTCTTTAACTTACAAAAGTACCAAAAAATTGCATTACCTGCAAACGCTAGGCCTTCAGCGCGCGCATGGCGTTGAGCACGGCCAGGACCGTTACTCCCACGTCGGCGAAGACGGCCATCCACATGGTGGCAATGCCCAGGACGGCCAGGACCAGAACCAGCACTTTGATACCGATGGCCAGGCCGATGTTCTCCTTGGCGATGCGGATGGTGCGGCGAGCGATGCGGACGGCGGTGGCAATCTTGGAGGGCTTGTCGTCCATGAGGACCACGTCGGCGGCCTCAATGGCGGCGTCAGAGCCCAGGGCGCCCATGGCAATACCCACGTCGGAACGGGTGAGAACCGGGGCGTCGTTGATGCCGTCTCCCACAAAGGCCAGGGTTCCCTGGGCCAGGAGTTTCTCTACCTCCTTCACCTTGTCGGCCGGGAGGAGCTGGGCGTGGTATTCGTCCACGTTCAGGGTCTGGGCCACGGCGGCGGCCACGCTCTCCTGGTCTCCGGTAAGCATGACGGTCCTACTCACGCCGGCAGCCTTGAGGGCGGCGATGGCTTCGGCCGAATCTTCCTTGATGCGGTCGCTGATCACGATGTGGCCGACGTACTCGCCGTCAATGGCCACGTGGATGATGGTGCCGCTTTGCTCGCAGGGATGCCAGGCGGCGCCCAGCTTGTCCATGAGTTTGCTGTTGCCCACAGCCACCTTCTTGCCGTTGACGGTGGCCATGATGCCGTGGCCGGCGGTCTCTTCGATGCCTTCCACCTGGCAGTCATCGGCCTCGTTGGGATAGGCATTTCTGAGGGCCATGGCAATGGGGTGCGTAGAATGGCGCTCCACGTGGGCGGCCAGATGCAGGAGCTCGGTCTGGTCAATGACTTCCGGATGCACGGCCGTCACTTCAAACACGCCTTCGGTAAGGGTGCCGGTCTTGTCAAAGACCACGGTCTTTACCTGGGAGAGCTTGTCCAGCAGGTTGGATCCCTTGACCAGGATACCCTTGCGGGAGGCGCCGCCCAGACCGCCGAAGAAGGTCAGCGGCACGGAGATGACCAGGGCGCAAGGGCAGCTGACCACCAGGAAGAGGAGGCCTCTGTAGATCCAGGTGGCCCACTCGCCGGTAATGAGGCTGGGAACAACGGCCACCAGCACGGCCAGGGCCACCACAATGGGGGTATAGATCTTGGCAAACTTGGTAATGAAGCTCTCGCTCTTGGATTTGGCCGATGCCGCATTCTCCACCAGATCCAGGATTCTGGAGGCGGTGGACTCGCCAAAGGCTTTGGTGGTCTTTACCTTGAGAACGCCGCTCTGGTTCACGCAGCCGGAGAGAATCTCGTCTCCCTCGTGGATACTGCGGGGTACGCTTTCACCGGTAAGGGCCACGGTGTCCAGGGAGGACTTGCCTTCCAATACGATGCCGTCCATGGGCACTTTCTCGCCGGGCTGGATGAGGATGATCTCCCCTACGGCCACCTCTTCGGGTTTCACCGTTTCCAGCTTGCCGTCGCGCTCCACGTGGGCGGTGTCGGGCCGGATGTCCATCAGATGGGAGATGCTCTTGCGGGAACGACCTTCGGCCATTTCTTCAAAGAGTTCGCCCACCTGGAAGAAGAGCATCACAAAGACGGCCTCGGGGAACTGCGTCTCGGCGCCCGGCATGAAGCCGATGCCCAGCGCACCCAGCGTGGCTATGCTCATGAGGAAGTCTTCGCTGAGGGCCTCGCCTTCGAAGAGGCCTTCGGCCGCTTCCTTCAGGGTATCCCAACCCACAACCAGGTAAGGGACCAAGAACAGCAGCAGATACTGCCAGGTGGCCCAGTCGGTCTTTTTCTCAATGACAACGGCAACGGCCAGAAGGATGGCGGCTACGATGATTTTGATCAGGCGGCCGTGGCCTTCTTCCTCCTCACCGTGGTGATGATGGTGATGTTCGTGCTCATGCTGCTCATGGCAGTGCTCGCACTCAGGGGTATGTGCATGCTTTTCCATAGTCTGTGACTTTATCTGATGCAAAGGTACAGACTGTCGCATGCAACTGGGTTGCGAAGTTATTTCTTCCGGCAGAGACGGATGCCACCGATGGCCAGCAGCGACTGGGCCAGCAGGTACGTGAGCATGATGACAAATTCCCGCAACTCAAACTGGACCACGTTGAAGGTGCCGGCGGCAATGAGGCTGTCTGAGAAGGTGAAGAGCAGGGCTCCCAAAAACAGAAGGGTCCAGGTGAGCTTCTGCCTGAAGCGCAGCAGGCCGCACAGGGTGCTGAAGATGAGCAGCATCAACGTCATTCCATAGATGGCCATGGGAATCAGCAGGGCGCCTTCGATCTTGAGGAAGCGCACCAGGAGGAATACAAGGCCTCCCATGACCAGCAGGCTCAGGATCCAGCCCATGGGGTTGATTCCCTTCAGGGATTGCCGGCCGAAAAGGGAGATATAGAACAGATGGCCCAGGAGGAAGGCTCCGATACCGCTTGCGAAAAACACAAATTCACTGCTCAGCAGAAGGGTATCTCCCAGGCAGCCGAAGAGCTCTGCGGCTATCAGGAGGAACAGTTGATTGCGGTTGGCGCCCCCTTCCACGGCGGCAGCCAGGACGGAGGCGGCCAGCAGGGGCATCAGGGCCGGCTTTACGACGCCGGCCAGTTCCGGATTCCAAAGGCGGCCGGCCAGGTTGACCAGGCAGGCGGCAATGAAAAAGAGGATAGGGAGTCTTTTGGTCATAGCGTGTATAAATAGACTGCCTCCACGGCGGTGACGGCAGCAGTTTCCGTTCTTAGGCGGGACGGCCCCAGATGGATGGGCCGATAGCCGTTCTTCAAGGCCAGTGCGGCCTCTTCCGGCGAGAAGTCCCCTTCCGGGCCGATGAGGACGGTAATGTCCCGGGCGTCGGAAGCCCGGAGTACATCCATGATGCTCCGGCGGGGGATGGAAGGGTCCTCGAAGCAGTAGGCGATGAGCTTTAGAGATGCCCGATCGGAGTCGGGCATGACGAGAAAGTCCTTCACACTCATAGGCTCTACGATCTCCGGGATGCGGGCCTTCAGGGACTGTTTGGTGGCCGATAGGGCTATGCGCTGGGCGCGCTCGGTCTTGTACACTTTGCGCTCCGAGTGCTCCCCGATGAGGGGGACAATACGGTCTACTCCCAGCTCCGTGGCCTTCTCTACAAACCACTCAAAACGCTCGTTGTTCTTGGTGGGGCAGCAGCCCAGGGTAAGGTGATAGGGGTGGCCTCCCCAATTGGCTTCTTCCGAGAGAATCTCTGCCTGCGCTCCTTTGGGACTGTCATCTGTGAGGCGGCAGTGGTACAGCGTTCCCAGCCCGTCAATCACGTCCACGGCGTCCCCTGTACGGTGCCGGAGCACCCGCACACAATGGCCGCTTTCCTCCGCATCCAACTGGCAGAAACGCCCGCTTACCTCATATGCATAAAACAGTTCCATTCCTACAAATATAACAATTTTACAGAATATCAGGCCTCCACCACCGCCAAAGTGGCTACGGAGATCCGGACCCCAGGGCCCAGCGCACGGCGCAGAAGCATGAGGCAGGAAGCCAGCGTAGCGCCGGTGGTAAAGGTGTCATCCACCAGCAGGATATGCCGGGCCGATGCAGGAAGGTGCCGCAGGGAAAAGACCCCGGACACGTTGCGAAGGCGCTCCTGGGCCGACAGGGAGGTCTGGCTGCGGGTGCGGCGGGCGCGGCGGAGAACGTCAGTCCTCAAAGTGGCACCCAGCGCCTGCGCCAGCTCCGAAGCTATGACTTCGGCCTGGTTATAACCCCTCCGCCATTTGCGGAGCCAGTGCAGCGGCACGGGAATGACGGTGTCCACGTCTGCAAACTGGGCCGAAGAAGCCAGGAACCGGCCCAGCTGGGCACTGAAAAAGCGCCCCGCCCGAAGATTGCGCTTGTACTTAAGCTCCTGGGGGATGCGCTTATAAGGGTTTTCGTGATGGTAGAAGAGGAGGGCGGCGGCGTAGGCGTAGTCCATGGACTCATCGGCCAGTCGCAAACGCTCCAGTACGGCGTTGAACTCGTTGGCCATGGGGTTGTGCGCCTGTTCCCAGTAATAGGTCAGGGGCAGGTCTGACTCGCACCAGATGCAGAGATGCTGCTCCTGCGCACCCAACGGATTTCCGCACACCAGGCAGGTGCGCGGCATCACCACGTCGGCCAGCTCCTTCCACATGGGAAGGCTTAGTCTCCGTAAGGGTTCTGTTCCTTCCACTCACGGAGTTCGTCTCCGTGGGCTACTACGCAGTGCTGGTAGATGAACTCTTTCCGGTCTTCCTGGAGACCGTTCCACCAGACCGTGCAGGCGGGATACTGGGCCTTGGACTCGTCCGACTCTCCGGCTTTGCGGAGGCCCTTGAGGGCGATGCGCTCTTTCTCGCTAACGGGAAGAGATGCCCACCAAACTTCCAAATCTACGTTTTCCATATCCATTCTTTTTTTGCAAAGATAGGAAATTTAGCAATACATGCCGCCGTTCACGGCAATTACCTGACCGGAGACATAGGAAGAAAGGTCGGAACCCAGGTAGAGAGCCGTGTTGGCAATCTCCTCAACGGTGGCTCCACGCTTGAGAGGGATGAGCTTGATGAACTCGTCCTTCACGGCCTGGGGCAGGACCTCGGTCATTTCCGTAATCACGTAGCCGGGGGCGATGGCATTGGCGCGGATGCCGCGGGGGCCCATCTCCTTGGCCACGGACTTGGCCATGGCAATGAGGCCGGCCTTGGAGGCCGAATAGTTGACCTGGCCGGGGTTACCGGTCTGGCCGGCTATGGAGGCCATGTTGATGATGCTGCCGCTCTTCTGACGGGCCATGATGGGAACCACGGCGTGCAGGAAGTTGAAGGCCGATTTCATATTCACGGCAATCACGGCGTCCCACTGGG
>CAMVJR010000047.1 GCA_947167855.1 uncultured Bacteroidales bacterium | reverse complement strand
ACCATGGTGAGTCTTTATCAGCTATTCATTACCATCGGCTTTCTGCTGGCCTATCTGGCCAACTGGCTCATCCTGAAAGGGACAACGATGCCGGACTATTGGAGGCCCATGCTGGGAGCCGAAGCCATTCCGGACATCCTGTTCCTGGTGCTCATCTTCTTCATCCCTGAGAGCCCCCGCTGGCTGGAGGTTCGCGGGCAGCGGAAAGACAACAGCGAAGCCTGGGCGGCCCTTCGGGAGCCCGGTATCCTGAAGGCCGTGCTCATTGGCAGCGCCATTGCCATCCTGGGCCAGTTCATGGGCGTGAACGCCGTGCTGTACTACGGTCCCAAGATTTTTGCCGATGCCGGCTTCCCCAACCCGCTCTTCTCCACCGTGCTGGTGGGCGTGGTGAATATGCTCACGACGGTGATTGCCTTGCTCATCATTGACAAGGTGGGCCGAAAGCAGCTGGTCTGGTGGGGCGTTGGCGGCATGATTGTGTGCCTGCTTTGCATCGGCATTTATTTCTTGCCTTCTACCAACCTGCCCACTACGTTCATGCTGGTATTTTTCCTGCTGTACGTGTTCTGCACGGCCATTTCCATCAGCGCCGTGGTGTTCGTGCTGCTCAGCGAGATGTATCCCAACCGGGTTCGCGGCCTGGCCATGTCCATTGCCGGCTTTGCGCTTTGGATTGGTACCTACCTCATTGGCCAGCTCACGCCCTGGATGCTGGAGAACCTGACGCCCGCCGGCACCTTCTTCCTCTTTGCCTTCATGTGCTTCCCGTACCTCTGGATCATGTACAAGCATGTGCCGGATACCACGGGCAAGACCCTGGAGGAGATTGAAGACTACTGGGCCCAGAAATGAGGCGCTGGCTGGTCATAGTGGGGTTGTTCTTGCTGGGCTGCGCCCGGCAGTACGACGTGGTGGTCGTTGGCGGCGGGGCCGGCGGTACAGCGGCGGCCATTGAGGCGGCGCGGGACGGGGCCTCCGTGCTGGTGGTGGAGTCCACACCCTGGCTGGGCGGCATGCTCACCAGCGCCGGCGTAAGCGCCATAGACGGCAATTACCGGCTCAGGGGCGGGCTTTTCGGGGAATTCACCGACTCCCTGGCAGCACACTACGGCGGGTATGAGGCCCTGAAGAGCGGCTGGGTTTCCAACATCCTCTTCAATCCCCGGGTGGGAGCAGAAGTTCTTAGGAACATGGCCGATAAGGCCGGCGTGGAGCTGCGGATGGAAACCTCCCTCCGTCATGCCCAGCGCCGACCGGGCGTCTGGAGCCTCACGCTTAGCGACGGCACCCGCATCAAGGCCCGCATCCTCATCGACGGCACGGAGCTGGGAGACGTGGCAGAGGCCGTGGAGGCAGAAGAGTTGAAGGACCGCGTTACTGCGCAGGACCTTACCTATGTGGCCATTGTCAAGGAGTATGACCATCCGGTAATGCCCGTTAAGCCGGAAGGATACAACCCTGAATTGTATCGGCACTGTTGTGACACCTGGGACAAGGCGATGATGCTTTCGTACGGCCGGCTGCCGGACGGGCACCTCATGCTTAACTGGCCCCAGGGCGGGAACGACTTTTTTGCCGAGTATCTGGATATGGCGGCCGATGAGCGGGAAGAGGCTTATCGGCAGGCCAAACTGCGTACGCTGGGCTACATTTATTATCTGCAGACAGAACTGGACTGTACCCATTTGGGAATAGCCGACGACGTTTATCCCACGGAAGACGGCCTTCCCTTTTTCCCGTACTTCCGCGAGGCCCGGCGCATAGCCGGACGGGACACCATGACGGTAGCCGCAGCTCTGAAACCTTATGATTTTGACCTTTACACCCGCGCTGTGGCTGTGGGGGACTATCCCGTAGACCATCATCACAACCAGAATCCCCGCCGGGAAGAGCTTTCGCAACTGTGGTATGGAAAGATTCCGTCCTTCAGTGTGCCGCTGGGCGTGGTAATTCCCATAGAAACAGAAGATTTTTTGGTGGCCGATAAAGCCATGTCCTCTTCCTGGGAAATGAACGGCGGAACGCGCCTGCAGCCCGTTGTGATGGGCGTGGGCCAGGCCGCCGGGGCCCTTGCCGCCCTTGCGGTAAAAACCGGCCGCCACCCTCATGAAGTGCCGGCTTCCGAAGTGCAGGCCATCTTGCTGGACCATGGCTGCTACCTCCTTCCTTTCCTGGACCTCAAACCTTCCGACCCGGGTTTCCGGGAGTTGCAGGAGGCCGGAGTGCGCGGAGAAGTGAAGGGAGTGGGCCGAACAGTGGGCTGGGCCAACGAAACCTGGGTAAAACTACCTGAATGATATGAAAAGAAGAACCTTCCTCAAAGATGCCGCGTGGGCTACCGTCTTTGCCTCGGTGGCCCCGGTCCTGTCTTCCTGCTCTTCCCCGTCGGCCTCTGAATCGGCCGACCTTGAGCGCATTGCCGCCCGACTGCCCTTCCGGGCCGACGGTACCTTTACCCTGGTGCAGTTCACGGATACGCACTACATTGCCGGGGACCCCCGCTCGGAGCGGGCCCTGGCCTGTGTGAAGGACGCCATTGAAGGGGTGAAGCCGGATCTGATCATCCATACCGGAGACATTGTCTTTGGCAAGCCGGACCTGCAGAGCGCCCGGGAAATCCTGGCACCTTTGGCCGATAGCGGCATTCCCTGGGCGGTGGCCCTGGGCAACCACGACTCCCAGTTCGGCGCTACGCGTGAGGAGATGTTTTCCCTTATCAGGAGCCTTCCGGGCTGCGTGAATACGGCCTCCAAGGAAGGCGTATACGGCTGCTCCAACGATGTCATCCTCCTGGACGGGAACGGGGGCGCAGAGAGGGCCTTCTATCTCTTTGACTCCATGGATGCCGTCATCCTCAAGGGAATGGAGGAGCAGCATTGCTACGACTATATCCGTGTAAGCCAGCTTAACTGGTACAAGGCCCACAGTGAAAAGCTCCAGGCCGGGAACAACAACGTCCCGGTTCCGGCCCTGGCCTTTTTCCACATCCCGCTCCGGGAGATAGAGAGGGCCCTTCTGGAGGCTCCCAACCGCTTCCTGGTGGGCAACAACTGCGAGGAACCTTGCCCTTCCAGGGTGAACAGCGGTCTCTTCGGTCTGTTCCTGGAAAGAGGGGACGTGCAGGCCATTGTTAACGGCCACGACCACGACTGCGACTATGTGCTGCGCGGAGAAACGGGTATTTACTTTATATATGGCCGATACAGCGGCTGCGACACGGTGTACAACCACCTGGGCCGGGAGGGACTTTCCGAGCAGAAGGTTTCCGGCTGCCGGGTGTTCCAGTTCCGCAGGGGAGAGCCCGGTTTCCGTACCTGGGTACGGCTGCTGGGTGGCGAGAAGCAGCAGGTGCTGGATTTAATCTAAGATTTTTTTATCTTTGTGGTAACCAAACAACTAACCATGCGAAAATTAACCCTTTCTCTTCTGGCTGCCGTGGCTCTTCTGTGCGCCTGCACGCAGCAAAAAGCGGCCTTCCCCATCTATGTGTGGCAAGGCATTAACGAGAAAACCAATATGGACGAGTTGCAGGAGCAGATGCGCTTCTGGAAGTCGCAGGGCGTGGTGGGCGTATGCCTGGAAAACAGCAACCCCGCCGTGGTAGCGGAAGCATCGGCCCGTGCCCATGCCGAAGGCCTGGAATACCATGCCTGGATTCCCTGCATGCTGCGCGCCGACAAGCCCCACAGCTGGTATGCCGTGAACCGTCTGGGCCAGAGCGCCGACGAGTATCCCGCCTACGTACCTTATTATAAGGCCCTGGACCCCCGCAATCCGGAGGTGCACAAGTTGCTGGTAGACCAGATGGTGTCCATTGCCCAGATCCCGGACGTGGATTATGTGCAGCTGGACTACATCCGCTACCCGGACGTGATCCTCTCCCGCGGCCTGTGGGACAAGTACGGCCTGGTAATGGATGAGGAATACGCCCCGGCCGACTACTGCTACTGCGACGACTGCGTAGCCGCCTTCAAGGAACTCACCGGCATTGACATTAAGGCCGTGGAAGATCCCTCCAAAGTGGCCGAATGGGCCCAGTTCCGCTGCGACCAGGTGACCGCCCTGGTCAACGAGATTTGCGCCGCCGTCCACGCCACCGGCAAGAAAGTGAGCGCCGACGTGTTCCCCGGCCCCAAGAGCCACGCCTACTGGATGGTGCGCCAGGAATGGAACAAGTGGGACATTGACATGGTCTTCCCCATGAACTACAACGACTTCTATCTCCAGCCCGCCGAGTGGGTAGGGGAGGTGACGGCCGAAGAAGTGGCCTCCGTCCCGGACAAGCCCGTGATGAGCGGCCTGTTCATCTGCCGCGAATGGAAGCGCAAAGTGGAGCTGGAAGACCCCGAGCAGAGCGGCCTCATCCCGGCCGAAATGGGCATAGCCGTCAAGGGCGCCCGCGATGCCGGAGCCGCCGGCATTTGCCTCTTCACCCCCGGAAGCATGACCCCCGAACATTGGGAAGCCCTGGCAGAAGCCTTGAAGTAAGATTCTAACCCCATATAACAAACCAGGCGGCACGGGGAGGGTCGCCTGATTGTGTTTTATTTGGCAAGAGATTGAATCTCTTCAATAGACAAGCCGGTTGCTTGAGAAATGAAGTCAATGTCAGACCCCATCTCCAGCAATCTTTTGGCTATTGAACGGATTTCTTCTGCACGCCCTTCTGCACGCCCTTCTGCGCGCCCTTCTTCAAGTCCCTTTGCGCGTCCTTCCTTCAATCCGTCTTCAGTAGCTTTTTTCAACTGATTGCGTCTGTCTCTTTCCGTGGTCATATCAAACTGATATTTAGTTACTTCTTCGGGTGTAAATTTAGCTATTTCTGCAGACTCAAACAAGAGCTCAAAGATTTCTTGCCGGAGTTCCAGAGGACGATTGGGCAAGAATTGCATGTTATGAAGAGAGTAACAGAAATTGTCTAGCAGGGATGCTTCGGGTGTGAGTGCCTTGCTACAATTGGGAAGTTCAAGAAAAATGAAATTTATAGCATCGGTCATGGACTCACCCGTAGTCTCTTCTCTCAGGGAATAGCGGAATAGTACCCTGTCCCTTTCCTTTTGATGGACGCAGAAGTCCATGATTCCAATGAAGTAAACGGGCGGAAACTTGTACTCTTCCACCCCCTTCTTCATTTGCTGGATCAATGCGAAAGAGGAGTAGTAAAGGGCCCGTTCGAAAATCCAGTTTTGCGGTGCAACCTGAAGTTCTACGATAAAGCGGTTTTCTTCCTCGTCCGTACATTCTATGTCTACTCGTATGTCCTTTTTCCCGGGAAACAGATTGGTGTATTCCTGGGGAACATACTTGAGCTGCTTGATTCTTCTCTCCGGAATGAGTTCTTGAAGAAGAAGTTGGAGTAAACGTTTACGGTTCTCGCTCCCAAAGGCGCGTTTGAACCAGTCGTCTAAAAGGATGTTTGCGTATCGGCCCTTGGCCTCACGTGAGACGTCCCATGTTCCGGGGTCCTCCAGATAGGAGGGCCACTCCTGGCGAGGGACATAGCCATCAACCAAACTGTTGGTCATAAGAAATAAGGGTAAAAAATAACAATACGCGCCCCGGCATTTCCGCGGTGGTGTTACGTTACCCTCAGACAGCTCGGGAACAGGCACCAAGACTGGGTCATGCGGCTCTGGAGATGCCGCCGCAGCCCGTCATGGGGTTTCGCTTCCAGTGGCGAAGGTTAACCTTATTAGACAGGGCCCCCGTAACAAAGGGTTTAAACTTGAATCCTGTATCCTTCTCAGCTATCCCTAGTGCAAAGATAGTCCTTTTTCCAATAATAACAAATCAGGCGGCCCTGGGAGGGTCCGCCTGTTCTTGTGTTACTTCAGCGCTTGAATGGCTTCCGGTGTGAGACCTGTGGCCTGAACCAGCGTTTCAACGGGTGTACCTAAAGACAGAAGGCTCTTAATGAGTTCATTCTGCCGCTCTTCAGCACCTTTCTTATACCCCTCTCGGCGGGCATACTCAGTGGTGGAATATACGTAATATCTGTCCAGCATAGATGTAAGGTACTTTTTGAGATCACTTCCGTCCAGCTCATCCGTCCGAGCCAGGTCGAACACAGCGTCAAAACCCGCCGGATTGTCTGGGACTTTTGCAAAGTTATTCAAATTTCCGAAAAGATAGCACCATCGCTCGGTATTAGTTTCCAATTTTTCCCATACTTTCTGTAATCTGGGCAGTTCCAGGAAGTAGAACTGAAGGTTTTACTGAGGACATCTCCCGGCTGGGATTGCTCCCGGAATTGGTAGCCGAAGAAGAACTGTCCGGAATCTCTGATGCCGACGTGTTCCCCGGCCCCAAGAGCCACGCCTACTGGATGGTGCGCCAGGAATGGAACAAGTGGGACATTGACATGGTCTTCCCCATGAACTACAACGACTTCTATCTCCAGCCCGCCGAGTGGGTAGGGGAGGTGACGGCCGAAGAAGTGGCCTCCGTCCCGGACAAGCCCGTGATGAGCGGCCTGTTCATCTGCCGCGAATGGAAGCGCAAAGTGGAGCTGGAAGACCCCGAGCAGAGCGGCCTCATCCCGGCCGAAATGGGCATAGCCGTCAAGGGCGCCCGCGATGCCGGAGCCGCCGGCATCTGCCTCTTTACCCCCGGAAGCATGACCCCCGAACATTGGGAAGCCCTGGCAGAAGCTTTGAAATAGACTCTGTTTCACAGCATTAAATATTAACCCCCACCCTTCTGACTCTCAAAAATTGAAAAAAAGGGTGGGGGTTAATAAAAATCTTACATTTTTCTTGCGGGTTTTACCGAAAGAGTGTATCTTTGTGTTGCGTTACGTCTAAAACCTATAACCTAAAACTACTGGTTAACACACTACCTATTTATTAACTAATCGTTGTTTTTCTATGAAAATGACAAATTTTCTTGCTGCATTTGTGGCTGCCTTCCTTCTGCTTGGAAGTAGCAACGCATTTGCCGCTGCTTCCTCGTATGAGGTGGTAGCCGATCAGCAGCAGGTCCGCATCAGCGGTACTGTTGTTGATGCTCAGGGCGTTCCCGTTCCGGGCGCCAGTGTCATCCTCAAGGGAACCAGCACGGGTACCATGACCGATGCAAAGGGTGTCTTCTCCCTGAGCGTCCGTCCCGGTGCAACGCTGGAAGTTTCCTGCATCGGCTATGTTACCGTTGAGGTAGCTGCCAAGGACAATGTCCGCATTGTTCTGGAAGACGATGCCGAACTCCTCGCAGAGACGGTTGTGGTAGGTTACGGTGCACAGAAGAAAGTGAACCTGACCGGTGCCGTTACTTCCGTCAATGTGGACAAGGCCCTCGAGAGCCGTCCTATTCCTGATGTGGCCCGTGGCCTGCAGGGTATGGCTCCCGGTCTGAATGTGCGTGTAGGTTCCACGGAAGTGGGTTCCGACGCCATCCTCCGCATCCGTGGCCAGCGTGGTTCCATCGAAGGTTCCTCCTCTCCGCTTATCCTCCTGGACAACGTAGAGATCCCTTCCCTGAACCTCGTGAACCCCGATGACGTAGAGTCCGTCTCCATCCTGAAGGATGCTGCTTCTGCCTCCATCTACGGTGCTAAGGCTGCCTTCGGTGTGATCCTGATCACCACCAAGAAGGGTGCCAAGGAAGCCGACCGCGTGAACATCACCTATTCCGGTAACATCGCCTTCCAGAGCATGGCTCAGAAGTACGAGATGGCCGACGTCGAAGCCCTCCACTACTGGGTAGAATCTGCCGAACGTGTGGGTAGCTACAACCCCGTGGGTGCCTTCTGGCTCATTGACCGTGCCGGTTACAACGCCGCCAAGGCCTGGAAAGAGAAGTACGGTAACGGCAAGCTGGATCCCGACTCTCCCATGACCTATGGTCGTGACTGGTATGTAGACGGTTCCGGCCGTAAGATCGGTGTCCGTACCTACGATCCTTACTACTACAATGTTCGCAGCTCCGCTCCGTCCATGACCCACAACATCTCCGTTGCCGGTAACAAGGGCAGAACCGACTACAACATCAGCCTGGGTTACCTGGACCAGAAGGGTCTGATGAAGAACACCAACTACGACTTCTACCGTCGTTACAACGCCAACGTGCGTATCAACACCAAGATCAACAACTGGCTCGCCGTACACGCCGGTATGATGATGACCAACTCCACCAAGTCCTGGGCATTGTCCACCACTTCCACCACGGCCGACCAGTGGTACTACCTCTTCCGTTGGGCTGCCAACTATCCGCTCGTGTCCAAGGACGAAAGCGGTAACGACCTCCGTACGATGGCTTATGAAACCTCCGTCGCTCACCAGGCCAAGACCAAGACCCTCTACCAGAGCGTGAACGTGGGTACCACCATCACCCCTCTGAAGAACTGGAACATCAATATTGACTACACTTACGCCAATAACAACACCCAGACCTTCAAGCCCGGTTTCACCCTTTACGGTGCCAACACCTGGAGTGCAGCTACTCCGCTCCTCAAGAACGGTTCCATCTACACCGTTGCGAACGAGTGGAACGATTACAACGGCCTGGGTTCCCAGATCACCGCTTACGGCCTGCCCGTAGAAATGTACCAGCCTTCCTCCTATAACCTCATCAACCAGGATTCCGGTACTTCCCAGCGTCAGACCTGGAACATCACCTCTACCTACGACCTCAAGCTGGGTGAAAACCAGTTCAACTTCATGGTGGGTTCCAACATCGTGGGTTATGACTACACCTACGTATGGGCCCAGAAGAAGGACCTGATGGATACCTCCAACCCTCAGTTCAAGCTGGCTACCGGCACCGAGACCGTTGACGGAAACAACACCTGGAGCTCCACCGTCGGTTTCTTCGGCCGTATCAACTACAACTTCAAGGAGCGTTACCTCCTGGAGGCCAACCTCCGTTACGACGGTTCCTCCAAGTTCCCGTCCGCTCTGAAATGGCGTTGGTTCCCTTCCTTCTCCGCCGGTTGGCGTGTAACGGAAGAGCCTTGGATGGCTCCCGCCAAGAACGTTCTCTCTTCCATGAAGCTCCGCGCTTCCTGGGGTGTGATCGGTGACCAGACCGTTGCTTCTTCCCTGTACATTCCGCTCATGTCTTCCCAGACCACTTACTGGATGCACAGCGGTGTTAAGGATTCTGCTTATGCAACGCCCGGCCTGGTGGCTTCCGATATCACCTGGCAGGACATCGCCACGCTGGACTTCGGTCTGGACTTCTCCCTGTTCAACCAGGTTAACGTAACCTTCGACTGGTATCAGCGCGACACCAAGAACATGATCGTTCCCATGGAAGGCCTCGGTTACAACGTGGGTGCTACGGCTCCCAAGGGTAACTATGGTAACCTGAGAACCCGCGGTTGGGAACTCGAGGTCAGCTACGGCAAGACCTTCTCCAACGGCCTCAGCGTTTCCGCTACCGCCACCCTGGCCGACGCTTCCACCGTTATCACCAAGTACGGTAAAAACGCCCAGTCCGTGGACGGTTGGTACAACGGCAAGGTGGATGGTGAGATCTGGGGTTATCGTGTAGACCGCCTCTTCCAGAACGACGACTTCGCCCGCGACGCCAATGGCAACCTGATCAAGCTGGCCGACAAATACGGTGCTTACTATCAGTATGCCGACGGTAAGAACTACGCTACCCAGGGCCGTATCGCCAACGGTAGCCTCATCTCCGGTCCTGGCGATGTGAAGTTCATCGACCTCGACGGTGACGGCCTCATCAGCGACGGTGAGAAACTCATCGGTACCTATAATGAAGAAAATGCTCCCGACAAGCCCGAACTTTGGGGCAAGTCCCGTCACGGTGACCTGGATGTGATTGGTAACACCACTCCTCGTTACGAGTACGGTTTCCGCGTAGACCTTGACTACAAGGGCTTCGACTTCTCCATCTTCCTGCAGGGTGTTGGCAAGCGCGACATGCTGGGTTCCTCCTGGACCTCCATCCCCGGCTTCAGCTCCGGTGACGGTGGTATGGCTGCAACCTTCGCCAACGACTTCTGGTATGAGACCATTGAGAACGGCAAGGTGGTAGACGCCAACTACGACGCCTTCTATCCCAGAGCTGCCAACTGCGGCCGTAACCTCATCTTCAACATGGTTCCCAGTGACCGCTATCTCCTGAACATGGCTTACATGCGCATCAAGAACATCACCCTGGGTTACACCATTCCCAGAAAGATCACCAGCAAGATCAACATGCAGAAAGCCCGTGTATACGTTTCCCTGGAGAACTTCTTCACCTTTGATCACCTCCGTGGACTGCCTATCGATCCGGAAGAAATCACCGGTTACTCCTCCTTCAACAGCAGCAACTACAACTCCAGCTTCGCCGGTGTAGGTGCCCCTGCTTACAAGAGTGCTTCTTTCGGTATTCAGGTTACCTTCTAATTGTCTAAGCATATGAAAAAGTATATCAATATCCTTTTTGCGGCCGCTCTTACGCTTTCGTTCACCGCATGCCAGACGTTCCTGACCAGGGACAATCTGACCTCTCTGGACGACGTTACCTACTGGAGGACCGAACAAAATGTCCGTCTCTTTGTGAACGGCGCTTATGGTAACTATTTCAGCGGCTACTCCGATAACTGGGGCCAGGTAAACGCCCCCGGCGTATACTCTTCCGGTGAATATAGTGATGATCGCACCTCTTCCGGTGCACAGGTCAATATCCTGCTTTCCGTTCCCGCCGACAACTGGTACCGTGCCGAATCCACTCCCTACCGTGGCGTTTGGCTGGCCCGTCGTGCCGGTTCTGCCTGGAACTTTGCCTATGTCCGTAAGTGGAACCTCCTGATCAACCGTCTGGAGACCATGAAGGAGGGCAATTTCCTCACCGAGTCCGAATACAACCACTGGATGGGCGTTGCCCGTTTCCTCCGTGGCTGGGAATACAGCCGTCTGGTAGAAACCTTCGGCGATGTTCCTTACTATGACGACGAAGTGGCCACCGACGACTACGATATGCAGTTCAAGGCCCGTGACCCTCGTTCCATGGTGATGAACAATGTCCTGGAAGACTTCAAATTCGCTATGGCCAACGTTCGTGAAGACGACGGTAAGAACTACATCAACAAGTATGTGGTAGGTACCATCGCTTCCCGTTGCATGCTGTTCGAAGGTACCTGGTACATCTATCACAAGAACGATGAGGCCATGAAGACCTGCTCCGACATTGACGCCAACGCCAAGAAGTTCCTCGAGGCCGCCCGCGACTTCGCCGCCGTGGTCATCGATTCCGGCAAATTTGCCTTCGATACGGACTTCCGCACCCTGTTCGGAACCCTCTACACCACTCCCGCCAGCAAGGAAATCATCCTCTATCGTGAGTACAACAAGAGCGTGAACAGCTCGGCCCAGCACTGCATCGCCTCCTATTCCGGCGGTAACGGTGCTTACGAAGGCCAGACCACTTCCGGTAACCTCTCCACCCTCAAGGCCTGGATCTGCAACGACGGTCAGCCTTATTCCAAGACCACCGTTGCCGGAGCCGACAGCTGGAGACTGCAGGATATGGTGAAGACCCGTGACCCTCGCTTCGAAGCTTCCTTCGTAGATGAGCCCGTGCTTTCCGGTCCTACCGGTCTGTACTCCGAGAAGTTCATCGACCGCATTGGCGTGCAGTATTCCTACAATGGAAAGACCTGCCCTACCTACTATGCTTCCGATACCAACGAAAACGGTTACCCTTGCGTCCGTTACGCTGAGACCGTTCTCAACTGGGTAGAGGCCAAGGCCGAACTGGCCGAGCGCTTTGGCGGTGCCGCCGTGTCCCAGGCCGACCTGGACAAGTCCATCAACGCCATCCGTCAGCGTCCTCTGGACCAGACCGCTATTGACAAGGGCGTCAAGAAGACCGCCCCTCTGCAGCTGGCCAGCCTGCCCGACGATCCCGACCGTCTGGGAGATCCCATCAAGACCACCCTGGGTTACAAGACCGTTGGTGCTACCTCCAAGCTCCTGTGGGAAATCCACCGCGAGCGCCGTATGGAATTCTTCCTGGAGCAGTATCGTGTTCAGGATATCCGCCGCTGGGGCCAGCTGGAGCTCATGCTCATTGCCAACAACCCGGATCTGGGTGTCGGTGGTTGGGTAGAGCTTGACCTTGCCGCTACGCTCACCGCAGAGCAGGCCAAGGATCTCCCTGGCAACCGTCACGCCCAGAACACCAACCTCAAGAAGACCAAGTCCAACGTAGGTTACAACCTCCTCACCGCCGCCAACTTCGATATCGTGGCCGTGTATCCGATCGCCAACACCAATGCCGACGGTACCATCAAGCTGGGTGAGCCCCAGTATTGGAACAAGAATGTGACCGACGTTTCCGTGATGCGTGGTTTCCTCCGTCCTCAGAAGATTCAGGACCGTGATCCCCGTAATGTAGATGTTCGCAACTATCTGGAGCCCATCTGCACCGACGTGATCAACCAGTATGCAGAAAAAGGATACGAAATCAAACAGAACCCTGGTTGGTAATCGTTATTCTGAATAATTGTTTGATAGGGGAGGACTCGAGAATCGGGTCCTCCCTTTTTATATAGGTATGTTTAGCAATCTTTATAAAAAGATTTAAAATATTTCTAAAAAGTTTAAATTTTTCTTGATGCTTTGCCGCAAACCCATTATATTTGTGCTGTTTTGGGCTCAAAATGCCGAAACCTAGACTAACTACAGAAGACACACTACCTAATTATTAATTAACTAATATGAAAATGACAAAGCTTTTCGCTGCATGCGCAACTGCTCTCATGCTTATGGGACCCGCTTTTGCGTATGCCGCCGCTTCCTCGTCTGAGGTTGTGGCCGATCAGCAGCAGGTCCGTATTACGGGTACTGTTGTTGATGCTCAAGGAGCGCCCGTGCCGGGTGCAAGT
>CAMVJR010000046.1 GCA_947167855.1 uncultured Bacteroidales bacterium | reverse complement strand
CATCTCTCCAGACTTAAGTCCCGAAAAAACGGGACTGCAAAGATAAGAACTTTTTCAGAAATCACAAAAATTTTTATTGCTGCTGCATGAGGGGCGTTCCTTCCCATTCGGCCTTGAAGGTATAGCCGTTGGAGAGGGCGAAATCGGCCTCCACCTTGAAAGAGGCAGAACCGGTCTTGGTAACGGTGAGGAGACCCTTGGTGAGGGTGAGGTCGGTGTCTCCCCAGTCGGCCAGTTTCACCACCGGGCGGCCCTCGTCTTCACTGTAATAGGGAACACAGTAGCCGTCTTCGTTGTTGTTCAGCTGGACGGAGACCTGGCTTTCCTTCATGTCCTGCAGGAAGTCGATGGTCTTGCCCAGGTTCTCGCACTTGAGCCAGAACCAGAAGTTCTGGGTATCCCCGTTGGCCAGATAGTTGGTGAGGGTCATCTCCATCTCCTGGGGCGTGGATTCGCCCATGGTGATGTAATAGCCGGAGGCTATGTCCACCCCAAATTTCTTTTCCCCTTTGGTGAACCAGCCGGAATAGACGGTGATATCGGCCATGGCCTTTACTTCTCCGCAGACGGCAGCCAGCGTGGTAGAACCGCCCGACTTGGCCACCAGTTTACCGTTTTCAAACGTGGCCACAGAAGGGTTGGAATTGGTAATGACAAGGTCCTCCAGATTGGTGGCCGATGAAGGGAAACAGTTCACGGTAAACGTCTGTTCCTCCCCCACGAACAGCTTGGCGTACTCGGGGTCAAACTCAATCTTGTCTACCAGGATGGATGTTTTCTTGCACCCGGAAAGCAGGAGCATGGCGGCTCCCAAACACAAAACGAATAGCTTTTTCATGTATCAATTGATCCTAAAACTCCTGACGGAGATACAAGGGTTTTCCGTCGGAGGTAAGTCCTTCCACCTGGAGAACCAGCCCTTCATCGGCCTGCATGGCGGGCAGCACGAGGGTCTCTCCGGGTTGGATATCCAGCAGCGGCTGCCACAGGAGGGTCTCGCGCTGGTTGGGGTAGCGGGAATCGCCGGAGGGGGTAAAGGCCACGGGATAGCCGGCGCCATTGAAGTTCAGGATGCGCACGTTATCGCCAAAGCGGATGCCGCCCAAGTCTCCCTTAAAGGTTACAAAGTTGGCCACGCCGCTGTACATCACACGGCCGAAGGTGCAGTAATAGGGGTACACCTCCACCTTCTGGATCAGGGCCGGGTCCATGGCGTACACCAGCGAATGGTTGAACACCGGAACGCCGTCTACCAGGATGAGGGACGGCAGGTCCCGGAAGGCCGATACGCCGTTCTGCTGCCGCAGGGTACGCACCTGCATCTCCAGGTCTTCTCCCCTGCCGCGGGTACGGATGTCGGAGAGATACTCCACAAACACCTCCCGCAGGGTGGCAAAACGGGTATAGTCGTCCAGGATGTACGTGATGTACTTGTCCGACAGGAAGGCGATGGAGCGGGTGGGAAGTCGCTGATAAAGGGTATCGGCTTCAAAGGCCGATGTTACCTGCATACGGGCACCCAGGCGGGTAATCACCTCCCCCTGGGAAGGGTCCAGCACCAGGTTGGGAATGTCCTTGGGGGCCAGGGTGCGGTAAGGGCTGTCCATCTCCACCTTGAAGGCGGGGGCCCCTTTCTCCAGCGTTACCACCAGGTCTCCCGGGCCGAAGAAATTGCAGGTATAGAAGCGGGCGCTGCCGTCAGGCATCAGCTGGCCGGAATAGATGTCTTCCAGATGGCCGGGGCGGGAGATGAACACCTCCTGGGATTCGAGCCCCTGAACGGGTTTGCCATCGGCCTGGGTGAGATGGAGGGTAAGGATCTCTCCATCGTACTCCGGCACTACTTCACGGTTCCCGGGAGCGGCCGGCGTGTCCAGGATCTGCCCCAGCGAAGCCGTTCCGTACATAGCCAGGGGCTCGTTCCGGAAAACGGAAACAGAGAGGCTGGCCGGAGCCTCCGAGGTAAGGCTGATTTGACCGTCGGGCGTTATCTGAGCCGTCAAGCCGGCCGATTTAGGGAGGGCCTTGGGAGCGGCCGGAGCCTTTTCCACCACCACGGCATCGGTCACGCGGGCCGTGGACAGGGTGTTATAAACCGAGATGATACGGGAACCCTTGCGGGCATCATAGCCCTCTTCCTTTCTGGAAAGGGCCGTATAAGCACTTAACCGGTAGTTGCCGGTGGGAAGGGTCTGAGGAAGCACCAGGGTGCCGGCGCCACGGCCGTTCAGCAGGGCCACCTTGCCGCTCAGGGCCATTCCTTCGGCCGATGTGAGCTCCAGATAAGCCACGGCGCTCACGTCGGAAAGGCGGGCGCCGTCCGACACATCCACACAGAAGGCCGACAGATAGACGGTTTCACCGGCGGCGTACCAGCTGCGGTCGGTGGTTACGTAGGTACGTTCTACCCGCTGGGCAAAGGCCGGACAAAGCATTCCGGCGGCCAGTATGATTAACAAGAATCGTTTCATGCTCCTATCCTCCTATTCGTCGGGCCAGTCTTTGGGTTTATGTACGGTGCCGCCCAGTTTGCGACAATCCATACAGTCCTCCATGATCCAAATATAAAACATGTTGTCGTCGGTGGCCTCGGTGGTCCAGGGACGGTAGCCCTGTGCATAGCGCTGGGCCATCTCAAAGATTTTCACGCCCCTCTCCTCACCGCTGCCGATGGTGGCCTTCATCAGGTTGTCATACAAATCACTGGGCTGCTTGTACACCTTGACATCCTCGTGCTTGATGAAGATATCCTTGGTTACCAGCTCGGAGACGCCGATGTAGCCTATCACCTGCGCAGACGGGTTGTCCTCGTTGATGATGTTGCCGTGCAGGATGCTGGGAATGGGAGAGAACAGGTCTCCGGTCTGGGTAGAGGCCTGCTCCAGGCTCTCCCAGTACGCAAAACTCTCCTTAGAAACCATGCGCAGGGACACGATGGAACGGTACTTGACACTGATGCGGCGGTCGTGCTGATCCAGGGTCCGGTACACAAAATCCACCATCTTGTTGGAGGCCATGGCGCCTGTGGTGATGATGGTGGTCACACCCTTGATAGTGCTGTCCCAGCATGTATAGTTGGGGTACAGCTCCGGCGTGTCAAAGATGCGGCCGTAGCTGTCTCCGTAATGGGATTCCCAGGTGGGGAAAAGCTGTATGCCCCCTTCGGGTTCCGCCCCTCCCGAGGGGATATACCGTAAACGGGTCGTGGTATTGGCATGGTACTCCCACTCTTCGTCCTGGGCCAGGCAATAGTAGGGCGTGGTGCCGTCCGAATGGAAGGTAACCCGTACATCAAGATGGTCTTCCGCGGCCTTGTAAGAAAGGCTGTCAATAATCGGAGCCCCCTGCACCGACTCCCAGTCGCTCACGTAATGGTGACCCTGTTCCTGGTCATAGATATGCATGCGGTAACGGACATCGGGCCTGAGGGAACGCGTATCCAGCAAACAGGTGCCCCAGGAGGATTCTCCCTCTACGATGGTACCGTCTTCTCCCTCCACTTTAGCGATAAAACTGACGGGAATGCCCCAACTGGGATCGTAAATGGCCTTGGTCTGATTGTTATTCTTATTCCCTTCCAGGACCTCCGGGTTCAGGCGGGTAAAGTTGACGGTAGTGGTGCCGCCCACCATGATATCTCCCTCGATGACCACCGTGTACTGGTCTCCGGTCAATTCTGCCTCAAAGTCGTAGACGCAGCCTCCTAAAAGGGGCAGCAGGGCTGCAAGGATGATAAGCTGCTTTTTCATTAGAACTTCAGGTTAAGATTGATGTAAGGGATCTGGGAGGCAAACACGGAAATCATATGGCCTTTGGGCTTGTCTGTGGGGCCGTCCACCGTATAGTAGACGGAATAGACGTTCTTCCGTCCCGTGACGTTATAAACGCCCAGGGTAAAGGACAAATGCGTGAGACGCTTGAGGTAGTGGCTGGGCTCTACGTTGATGGCCAGGTCCAGGCGGAAGTAATCCGGGATGCGCAGGGCGTTTCTCTCGGAATAGGCCAGCCGGCGCACGCCGCCATAGTAGAACACGCCCACGGGCACCGTCACGGGCCGACCGGTGGAATAATCCAGGTTGGCCGAGATGCTGTAGCGGTGCGTGAACTTGTAATTGGCCACCATCTTTACGGTGTGGGGCCTGTCGTGCGGGGTATTGTACCACTGTCCGTTGTTGATGGGGAAGAGGTCATCGGCCTGGGTCTCCTTCATGCGCGAACGGGCGTAGGTGTAGGACACCCAGCCATTGAGCCGGCCGGTGGATTTGCGCACCATGAGCTCGGCGCCATAGGCTCGGGCCGTGGTGGTGAGCAGGTCATCGGCCAGATTCTCGTTCATGACCAGCGTGGCGCCGGAACGGTAATCCAGGCTGTTGTAACTGCGTTTGTAGTAACCTTCCAGGGAGATATCCACCGGTCCCACGGTCCAGTACATGCCGGCGGCCGCCTGCCAGCCGTCCTGCGGCTTGATGCGGTCCGAGGCCATGACCCACACGTCCATGGGCGACACCGTGGAGGAGTTGGTGATCATGTGGATGTTTTGGCGGAAGCTGTTGATGCCCGCCTTCAACGTCCAGTTGGGCAGGATGGAGAACTTGGCCGAAAGGCGCAGCTCCGGCATCAAGTAGAACTTACTCTTGCCCAGGGGCATGAAGCCGCCCAGACGCACGCCGCCATCCAGGGAGAAGCGGTCCGTCACAGTCCAGTTGTCACTGATATAGAGGGAAGGTTCCACTCCCATTTGGAGGCCCAGGTCGCGGTCTTTGATACCCGAGGCCTCCCCCAGCGGCATCATGCGGCCGGGATGGAAGTTGAGGACATTGGTCTGGAGACCGTAAGAGAGCGTATGGGCCTGCGAGACGGTAGACTTGAACTTGAGTTTGAGGAACTCCTGGGCCAGGGCGTGCTTGTACCGGTAGGCTCCGTAGTCGTAGCTCTGGTCTCCGTCAATGGTGGTCTGGTACGAGTCGTAGCCGGCACTGACCTCCATGTTGTGGCTGGCGTTGATGATATGACGCCAACGGGCCGATGCATTGAGGTTGGAGTAATGGAAGGAGGTATCGGCCGCAAAGGAGAACTTGTCCCGGGACCAGTAGCCAAATACCTGAAGGGTATTCTTGTCGTTGGGTTTGTGCGTAATGGAGGCGTTCACGTCCTGGAAGGAGGTCTTGCCGCCATGGTAGTTGCTGTTCTTGGGCAGGAGGCCCAGGATCCAGTTGGAATACGTGGTACGGCCACCCAGGGTGAAGGTGGTCTTGTCCTTGACCAGCGGGCCTTCCAGGTGGAGACGGCTGGTGAGGAGACCCAGGCCCAGGGAGCCGGTGATCTTCTTGGCATTGCCTTCGCGCGTGCGGATATCCAGCACCGAGGAGATGCGGCCTCCGTATTCGGCCGGGATGGAGCTCTTGTACAGTTCGGCCTCCGAGATTAGGTCCGGGTTAAAGGAGGAGAGGATGCCGAACATGTGGTTGGGGTTGAAGACCGTTCCGTCGTTGTAGAGGATCAGGTTCTGGTCCACGGAGCCGCCGCGGACGTTGAAGCCCGAGGAGGCCTCACCCACCGACTGCACGCCCGGTAGGGCCAGGACGGCCTTGATGATATCGGCCTCTCCAAAGGCGGTGGGGATCTTCTGGAGGCGGTCGGCCTGGATCTTTTCTACGCCGATACGGGCCGTGCGGTGCAGGGAGACGCTTTCGGCCGATATGGAGGCGGCCTTGAGGGTGACCACTTTCTCCATCATCTCAACGTCCAGGCCTCCGTCTTCGAAGATGCGCACTTCCAGGCGCATGTCTTCCATGGGATAGCCGCTGAAATTCAGGAAGTTCTCTCCGGTGGGAACCTGCATGCGCCAGAAGCCGTAACTGTCGGTCATGGCGTAGTTGGAGGATTTATCGTCGTAGACGGTGATGCCCACCACGGGCTCCGAGGTGGCCTTGTCTCTCACATAGCCGTGGATGACGGCCTTGCCGCCCTTTCGCATGCGCTTCTCGTCTCCAATCTCGTAGACTTTGTTCAGGTAGGTGGCGGCTACATTCTGCTCCTGCAGCACTTCCTGCTGCTGCGTCCGGCCCAGTTTGAACCAGTCTGCGCTAAGGGTGGGCCGAATGGATCGGCCATGTACGATATAGAGGCTTCCCTCCCACTCGGAGGCGGTGTAACCGGCCGCCAGGAGTTTCTTGAGGGCCTGGTCCAGGAACTGGGCACGGGGGGCCGCTACGCTGTAGGTGGCGGGGTCATCCCCGGCACGGGCAATGAAGAGGCTGCTCCCCGACACCCGGCGCATGACCTGCACCAGGGAATCGGCCGATACCATACGGACGCTTACCGTATCGTTTTGGGCGTGGGCGGCCAGGGGCAGCAACAGGACCGCCAGGAGGATACTAATGCGTCTCATGGGCATTGACGGATTGAATGGCACTGCGGACTTTCCGCTTGCTGCGAAGACGTTGGACCGTGCCGTCTTCCTTGACCCAGTACCAGCTTTCCTTGTACTGGAAGTAATTCACCACATTGAACCGGTAATGGGGATCGTTGTAACCGATATAGGCCGATGCATCCCGGTTGAGGTCCATCAGGTGGTTCAGGGATTTGTCCACCCTTTTGTACACGGCCCCCCGGCCGCTGACCACCTGCTCGTAGAAGCCGGCCGGCACGTTGTAGCCCTGGGAGGCCAGGTTCACATAGGTGCGGCTCCCGCGGGTAAAGTACTCTACCCGTTCCAGTCCCAGGTCCAGGATGATGGGAGAGCCTTCCTGCTGCAACAGCACGTGCTGAAGGACGGCATCCAGATTGAAGCTTAGGTTCTGATAGGTTTTGCCTTCAAAACGGATCTCACCCGGCCGGAAACCCAGGGTATCCACCAGATACGTTCCGTTGAAGTTACTGCCGTAAACATCGGCTACACGGGCCCTGAAAAGGGGTAAATCCACCCCTGCTGCCTGGGCATAGATCTGATAATCAGGATCCTGCGCCTTTAGCAGGCCCGGTGCGCATAAGAACAGCGCCGTAAGGAGAATGACATGAACGTTTTTCACAACGTTAAAGATACATCTTTTTGATGACATTTCCCAATCGGCATAAAAGTTACACAGTGGCAAAGACGGCATTTAAATCGGCCATCAGGTTTCTGAAGCCGTTTTCCATACGCTGAGCTTGTGCTTTACGGGGTTTGGTTCCATTGAGATAGGACCAAAGTTGCTTTTGGTTGATTCCGGTCATTTTAGCTATGCCGGCCAACGAAAAGATTCCCGCATCCACATAATACCTCAGCAGACTGGACATATCTAGCTGATAGTTCACCGTATACTCTCCGTCCAAGAAAGCCGGATACTTGAAGCCTTCTGCCCTTGCCGTTTCCCTATAGAACTCCATCTGTCTTTGCATATCTTTCTGGGCCTGCTCAAGGGTCTCCCCTGCTCCGGAGAAAATCTCGTTCACACAGTAAACGGTATAGGTTCCATCCTTTGCCCGTTCAATGATGGCTTCAATTGTTGTCATAACAAATGCATTTCTTTTTTGATTTTGCGTTCCAGCCCTTTACCCAGTTCCTTCCCTTGATGATAGGGAACGGGATAGGTTTTCTGCCCTTTCCTGTAAATTACATGGCTCCCAGTCTGACGGACCACTTCCCAGCCGAACTGCCTGATGAGCCGATGTATCTCATCATATTTCATAGGCGTACAAAAGTAGATATTTTTCTATAAATATACAAATTGTTCAATAGAAATATTTCTATTAAATACAGTCTGTCAATTGCCTACTAATATACTGCCACTTCATTGAGAATCCTCTATGCAATGCTGCTCAAGATAATAACGATAAAGCTCCACAGAAAGAGACCCTTACACAAATTGTCCACCTATTGATCAACCAATAACAATCTAATAGCCAAGCTGAAAACGAAAAAAACCAGGCGGCCCGAGAGGGTCGCCTGGAAAGGTATTATGAATAGATAACTATTCTGCGGTATCCCACCAAACGGGGAGAGTACCAATCTGCTTGGAGTTGTACCAGGCACCACCTTCTACAAGAGGCAGGGAGGAAGCACCGGGGACCTTTTCGCCGATAGCGGCCAGGTTGGCAGAGTTGTAGTCTCTCTCATAAGAAGCCTGCATCCAGCGACGAGGGCTCTTATCAAGCGGGCAGTAATCCAGGAAGGAAGGAGTGTTGAGATAGTTGTACGGCTTGGCAAAACCGATGAATACATCGGGATTGTAGTCGTAGCGACGCATATCGTTCCAGGAATCCAGCGTGAGGAGATACAAAATCTGCTTCTGGGTCATGATCTTGGCCAGAGAGATGTTACTGGCATTACCCAGGCCAACGTTCACGAAGTTGTTAATCTCAGTCTGAGACATCTTGGTGAAGGAAGGGCAACCTTCCACAGAGGCATAAGAGCTCCAGGTGTCCAGATAGTCGTTCATGAACTCGATGTTAGCCTTGACACCTTCCTTATAAGCGGCATAAGCCTCAGCCTTCTGGCCCTTGTTGAAGAGAACTTCAGCCTTGATCAGGCAAGCCTCTGCATAGGAAGCCATCACGGTAGGAGAATCGGCACGCAGGTGGAAAGCGCCACTGAGGGCAGACTCATCCTTACCAGAAGTCTGACGGTAGAGAGGATCCGGGGAGTTGGCAAAGTAACCAACGCGGCCACGGACATACAGGGTATCACCCAGACGCTCAGGCGGGCAATCGGAGCCACTGATGGACCACTTGCCATCCCATTTCCAGTCGTAACGGGGACCGTTATCCTTGATGATGCTGGTGGTCAGGTCTACCGGCAGGGAACGACGCCACTTGCCATCGGGAGACCACTTAACTTCTGCAGGAGTATTGGGACCCTTAACGGAACGAACCCAAGGAATGATCTTGTCTGCACGGGGATCCTCGACACCATTACCGGCAAAGTTGGTAAGGTTGTCATAGAGCATCTTGGATACCCAGTAGTGGTAGTTATTCTGGCCGATGCAAGAATGAACGCCGGAATAGGTAACCACTTCGTCCCAACCTTCGTGGTCGTGGGTGGAGGAGTTCTCATTGGTATGACGGATAATGGTGTTGTCGGCATTGCTCTGCTGAGCCTTGGCCAGGCAATCCAGAATCTTATCGGGATCGTACTTGAGATCCTTGTAGCTACCGGTAGCCTTCTTGCTCAGCTTCACCAGCCAGCGGGCTTCCATCAGGTAGCACATCTTAAGCCATTTGCTTGCATCACCACCATTCCAGCTATCGCCGGTAGAAAGAGGCTCTGCGCCGTCTTCCTGAGGCTTGGAGAAAAGCTCGATGGCTTCTTCAATCTCCTCGATGCAACCCTTGAACACAACATCACCGGTGTCATATTCGGGAGCAACAGAAGCACCTAAAGCATCCGTATAAGGAATCTCACCAAAGAGATCGATCATGTCCATGAAACCGAAAGCACGCATGAACTTAGCTGCACCGGCATAGTGATAAGCACCGGCTTCCATGGCCTTATCGTACATATCTTTCAGGTTGGAAGCGCAGGGAACGAAGAACCACTGCTGAGCGTTGTTACCACGGTTAGCAGCACCCATGTTCCAGTTCATGGCACCATTGGTCTGGTTATGACGGGAAACCAGCATCTGAGAATAATAAGCAGCATTGCTGCCGGGAATCTCCCAGGAGTGCTCCAGATAGAACTGGCAGAAAGGCAGACGATTGTAATATTTTGCACTGGCGGCAGTCGGGGTATTGGGACTGTCGTTGATGTCCAGCCACTTCTCGCAGGAGGTCATAGAAAGCGCTGCGACAGCGGCAACCACCAGATATTTAGCAATATTTTTCATTGTCCTAAATCTTAAACAGTTAGACTAGAAAGTGAGGTTAACACCGAAGTTGACACTGGCAAGTGCAGGTACGCAGCACCAGTCAATACCCACGGAGGAAGAACCAACCACACCAGCACCGGCAGCGGCCACTTCCGGATCACCATAGTAATTGGTGAAGAGGAGAATGTTGTTGGCGGAAGCAGTGAAGGTGCAACTCTTAACGAAGTTGGCGGTAGCCTTCTTCAGGAAAGAGGAAGGAAGACTATAAGACAGGGAGATGCTACGCAGACGCAGGGAATTCACCTTGGTCATGAAGTTGGCGCTCTCCTTAGGATAATAGGTCTGCCAGTAGTTGTTGATGATATACTGACCGCTGACAGTTTTACCGTTGTACTCATAGGTATTTCCGGCCACAAACTCCTTGGTAACGTCCTTGAAAAGAACGTTTCCTGCAGAGTCCTTGCCATCTTCCTGAACACCGGTAATAACCAGACGGTCACGATTCTCGGTCTGCTTAGCAGTACCGTTTACCGTCATCTGATAAAGGGTTCCGTTGTAAACGTCTCCACCGATGCGGAAATCCCACAGCATATTGAATACAAAGTTCTTGTAGCGGAGAGTGTTGTTGAAACCACCGGAAACGATGGGCTCGCGGTTACCAATTTCATGGGTGGCGAGATCGTCGGAAGTAGGCATGAAGTTCTTGTCAAGGATAACCTTGCCTTCTTCGTTGCGCTTCCACTCAGAACCGGAGATAGCCATAAAGTTACCACCATTGAAGGAAGCAGCCTTGGCATTACCAACCTGAACGTCGGTCACATAGAGGATATCCACACCCTTGATCAGGTTCTCAACAGTACCACGGTTGCCATAGAGGTTGAGGGAGGCGTCCCAAGAGAAGTTCTTGGTCTCGACGGGAGTACCACCGATGGAGAGTTCCATACCCTTGTTCAGAACGTCACCGGCATTCACCTTACGAAGGATGTAACCAATGGTGTTGGAAAGACGGGGTTCCAGAATCTGGTTGTAAGAGTCGTTGGTATAGAAAGCGTAGTCAATGTGCAGGCGGTTCTTGAAGAAACTCAATTCAAGACCCACTTCAGTCGACTGGGTAATTTCGGGCTTCAGGTAAGGGTTACCGGCGGTCCACTCGTTACCAACACCCACAAGACCTCCAAGATAAGTACCTACAGGCCAGAGGTTGGTGTTCGTCACATAAGGGGCAGTATCTTTACCTACACGGGCCCAGGAAGCGCGGATCTTACCGAAGGAGAAGATGCTGTCGTCCATCACGTTCAGGTCCTGAAGGAGCTGGGAGAAGACGAAGGATCCGCTCACGGACGGATAGAAGTAACTGCGATTCTCCTTAGGGAGAGTGGAGGACCAGTCGTTACGGCCAGTAACGGTGAGGAAAATGGTGTTCTTCCAGTCGGCGCGGAATTCACCATATACACCGACAATACGCTTCTGGCTCTTGGTGTTGCGATAGTTTCTGTCGCTGTCTACGGCATTGTCGAAAGCATAGAACTCAGGAATCTGGAAGTTCCAAGCCATACGATAATCGGAGGTAGAATTGGTCTGGTCAGTGGCAGTACCTAACAGGAGGTTGAAGTTGAAGTCACCGAACGACTTGTTCATATTGGACATCACGTTGGTGGACATGTACTGGAAACGACGGTAGTTCTCACTGTACATACCGTTCTGCCAGTCCTTCTTGTTCACACCGCCGGCAGCCATCAGGTTGCTGTTGCCCTGAGTATAGGAGTCAATGCCGAAGCGGGCGCCAATCCACCACCACTTGGTGATATCGGCCCTGACGTTGAGACCGCCAGTGAAACGCTCGGTGTCGTCATCCATCTTATTCTTGTTGATGGTCCAGTAAGGGTTAGCACGCTCGCTCCAAGGCTCGATGCGGTCTCCGAACATACGATAACGGGTACCGTCTTCGTTCAGATAATGGGACATATCATCGGAAGGAGCCCAGGTATAAATGCCGTACATGGTACCCTGACCGTTGTTGCCATAGAGAGCAGAAGAGGTGAGGGTCTTGTCGGTGTGAGCCTGGGAATAGGCGGCGTTCACCGTGAAGGTGAAGATGCTCCATTTCTGTTCACCATTGAAACGGAAGGTGGTCTTACGATAACCCGTGGTAGGGATCACACCCTTCTGGTTGAAGTGGGAGGCAGAGAGGAAGAAGTTGCCGTTTCTGGTACCACCAGATACGGAGAAGTTGTTATCGGTAGCGCTACCTGTCTTGAAGAAGTCCTTGATATTGTCATAGAACTTGGTTCCGGCAGGAGCGGGAGCACCCCAAGAATTATAAGAGAAATCGTCGTAACCGGTACCTACATATTTACCTGCAGAATCGTACTGGTCATTGACATAACCCATGAGATACTTCTTCTGAGTCTCAGGAAGTTTGGTAGCCCAAGAAACCGTATACTTGCTGGAGAAGCTGGCCTCTACAGTACCTTCCTTACCCTTCTTGGTGTTGATGATGACCACACCGGCAGAAGCGCGGGAACCATAAAGAGCAGCGGCAGCAGGGCCTTTCAGGATGGACATGGACTCAATATCCTCGGGGTTGATATCCATCACACGGTTGGAGTTGGTGGTGGCCGTGTTCATGGAACCATCGAAACCGGAGTTACCAACAACACCTGCAGAGTTATCGTAGATGATACCATCTACAACAAACAGAGGCTGGTTATCACGCTCAAGGGAAGTACCACCACGAAGGATGATCTGAGCACCGGCACCAGCAGAACCAGAAGACTGGGTAACACTTACACCAGCAACTTTACCGGCCAGGGAATTGATGGCGTTAGCGTTCTTGTTGAGCATGAGCTCAGAAGCCTTCACCTCCTCTACGGCATAACCGAGAGACTTCTTGTCCTTACGGATACCGAGAGCGGTAACAACGGATTCCTCAAGGAATTCATTGTCTTCCTGGAGAACCACCTTCATGCCATTGGCAGCAGCGACATCAATGGTGGCATAGCCAATGCAAGAGAATTCCAGCGTGGCGCCGGGACGGGCCGTGATGGCAAACGAGCCATCCAGGTCGGTCATGACACCGGTGGAAGTTCCCTTAACGATGACACTTGCACCCGGCACGGGCGCTCCTTGAGCATCAACAACAGTACCCGTAATACGG